>JACOUZ010000262.1 GCA_016177515.1 Acidobacteriota bacterium | reverse complement strand
CAAAGCTCGCAGCGTCCTGGAAGCGCTCGGGGACTTCCTGCCGGCGCGCGGCGGCGCGGCGTCCCAGCGCATCCCGGACAACAAGCCGGATCTGTATATCCACAACTTCTTCTTCAACGAGATTTTCCGCGTCGGCAACATCAACAAGGCCTTCTATCGCGGCGTCGAGATCCAGCTGACCAAGAGGCTGAGCCGGAAGTGGCAGATGGACGCGTCGTACACGTATTCGCGCAACCTCGCCCAGGCGGAGAGCTTCGACTCGTCCCTGGGGGACGATCCGGCCACCGTCGGTCAGGAATTCGCGTACGCCGAGGACGATTTACGGCACGTCGTGAAGTTCAATGCGATCACCTTCCTGCCGAAGGACTGGCAGGTGGGCACCACGATGAGCTGGAACTCGGGCCTGCCCTACTCGATCGTGAGCAACTTCCTGGCGCTCGACAATTTCGATTACCCGCAGTTCCGCCTCCTGTACGGCTTCGTTCCCGACAGGCCGGACCCGGTGACCGGCGAGCGCGACTTCCAGATTCTGCGCCGGAACGATCACCGCAACGATCCGGTGTTCAACATCGACGTGCTGGCGCGCAAGTCGTTCGTGCTCGGAAAGCTGAACGCCAAGATGAGCTTCACGGTCGAGAACCTGCTCAACCAGGACAATCTGAGAATCTTCACCTACGAGCCGGCGGCGCCCAACCGCAGCGGCAACCTGCAGATCCTTTCGGAGCGCGACTTCGGCCGGCGGTTCAAGGCCGGCATCGAGTTCGAGTTCTAAATCGCGGGCTCGAGCCACCCGCGAGGGACGGCTTCGCCCGGATGACGCTTCGCTTTCACAACACCCTGACCCGCCGGGAGGAGGCGTTCGAGCCTCTCCGTCCCGGCGAGGTGCGCCTCTACACCTGCGGCCCGACCGTCTACGACCACGCCCACATCGGCAATTTCAGGACCTACCTGTGGGAAGACCTGCTGCGCCGGCACCTGAAGCTGCGCGGCCACCGCGTGACGCAGGTGATGAACCTGACGGACGTGGACGACAAGACGATCGCCAACGCGCGCTCGGCCGGCCTCACGCTGGAGGACTACACGCGCCGCTACATCGACGCCTTCTTCGAGGATCTGGACGCCCTGGGCATCGAGCGGGCGGAGCACTACCCGAGAGCCACCGCCTTCATTCCGGAGATCGTGCGCCTCGTGCAGAGGCTTCTGCAAAAGGGGCACGTGTACGAGAGCCGCGGATCGTTCTACTTCAAGATCTCGAGCTTTCCGCACTATGGCCGGCTGTCACGCCTGGACGCGGCCTCCGGCGCCGGGCAGTCGCGCATCGACTCCGATGAATACGACAAGGACAACCCGCGCGATTTCGCCGTCTGGAAGGCGCCCAGGGACGGCGAGCCTTTCTGGCAGACGGAAATCGGCCCGGGACGTCCCGGCTGGCACATGGAGTGCTCGGCCATGTCGATGCACCTCCTGGGGGAGACCTTCGACATCCACACCGGAGGCGTGGACAACATCTTTCCGCACCACGAGAACGAGATCGCCCAGAGCGAGGCGGCCACCGGCAAGCCGTTCGTGCGCTACTGGATGCACGCCGCCCACCTGATCGTGGACGGCGAAAAGATGTCGAAATCGAAGGGCAACTACCTCACCCTTCGCGACCTGGCGGCCCGCGGCTACGACATGAGGGCCATCCGCTTCATGCTCCTGTCGGTCCACTACCGCAAGCCGCTCAATTTCACCTTCGAGGGGCTGTCCCAGGCCCAGGCGGCGCTCACCCGCCTGGACGACCTGGCCGGGAGGATCGAGCAGGCCGCCGCGGGGCTCCAAGGCGAGGGCGGCGCTCTGGCCGCGACGGCCGGAGAGAGACTCCGGGGAATGCTGGCGGACCTCGACAGCGACCTCAACACGGCCGGCGCCCTCGGGCATCTGTTCGAGCTGGTCCGCGAGATCCACTCGGCTCTCGATTCGGGGCAGTTCGGGCGCCGGGACCTGGAGGCGGTTCGCGAGGTCCTCGGCGCGTTCGCGAGCGTCTTCGGCATACGCCCCGGGCAGCGCGTGGATCTCGACGCGGAAATCGAGTCGGCCATCCGCAGGCGCTCGGAGGCCCGGGCGCGACGGGACTTCGATGAGGCCGATCGCATCCGTGACGATCTTCTCGGACACGGGATCGTTCTTGAGGACACCCCCCAGGGAGTGCGCTGGAAGCGCAAGAGCGCCTAAACCGGCCGCGCCCCGGCAGGGTCTAAGTTCCAGAGGAGGCGATGCAGGTTGACCCGGATCGTCAGGATGGCGACGAAAGGCTCGTGGCACGCTTTGTCCAGGGGGACGAGTCGGCCTTCGACGACCTGGTGGCGCGTCACCGCATCGGGATCTACCGCCTCGGCTTCAGGCTTATGGGGAGCCACGAGGAGGCGGACGATCTGGCTCAGGAGGCGTTCTTGAGAGCCTACAAGGCGCTGCGCCGCTTTCGTGGGGATGCGTCATTCCGCACCTGGATCACGCGCATCGCCATCAACCTGGCGCTCGGAGCCCGCCGCCCGCGCGGCGCGACCGTGCCGCTGGAGGACGCGCCCGGCCTGCAGTGCGCCGCCGCCGGGCCGGATGCCGCGCTCAAGCGCCAGGTCCGGCGGGCCGTGGGAGACCTGCCGAATCGCCAGAGACAGGTCCTGGTTCTCAAGGTGTACGAGGGAATGAAATTCACCGAGATCGCCCAGATCACCGGGATTTCCATCGGCACGGCCAAGGCGACGTTTTTCCAGGCGGTGCGCAATCTCAGGGGCCGGCTGGCGCCCGCGGGCGGCGCGCCGGGGGAGGGGGCCTGACCATGCTGGCGTGCGACGCCGCCCGCGATCGGATCGCGCCGTGGATCGCCGGCGAAATCGACCTGCAGGCCGGCCGGGATCTCGAGGCGCACCTCGGCGGCTGCCCCGACTGCTCGGCCGAGGCCGGACGCATCCGGCAGGCCCTGGCCATTCTGGAGACGGGCGAGGCTCCAGACCCCGGCCCGCTGTACTGGTCGTCGTTCGGCCCGCGCCTTCGGGCCCGCATCGCGGCTTCCGCGCGGCGCCGGCTCGTCCTGCGTCTGGCGTCGGTCGCCGCCGCGGCCGTCGCCGTGGCCGGGCTCGCCGTCTTCCAGATCCGCCTTCCATCGGCCCCGCCGTGGCTTGCCGGCGGCGGCCGGGCGGCACCGCCTGCGCCGCGGGCCCTGACGGTCGCGGAAGCCGAGGCCCGGCTGGGGGCTCTGCTCCGGCAGGCGGTCGCCGAGGGGCAGGACGAGTCCGATCTCGATGCGATTCTGGACGAGATCGCCCCGTTGGACCTGCTTGACGCGGCGGATGATCTCGGCCGAATCTCCGCGGAGGAGGGCCGCGCGCTGTTCGAGGAGCTTCTGGATGAGCAAGTCTAGGAGTGTGTCCGAGTGATCGCGACCCATGCCATGACTCGGACACACTCCTAGGCACCTGCAGGCGAAGGAGGATACGTCTCAATGATTACTGTCCGGATCGGAAGAGCGGCCGCCGTGGCCTGTGTCGGCCTGTTCGCCCTGGTCACCGTCGCGGCGGCGGGACCGGAAGACAGGCCGCGCGAGTCCCGCCGCGCCCCCGGCGGCGGGGAGCGACCGGAAGAGATGCGCCGGGCCATGGAGCAGATGGTCATCGCGCGCCTGACCGAAGCGCTGCATCTGACCGAGGGGCAGGAAGCGGCCGTCATCCCCCGGTTCGAGGAGCTGATGCAGGCGCGACGCGACCACGCCGAGAAAAGACGCGCCGCAAGGATGCGCCTGCGGTCGCTCCTGCTCGACGAAACGGCCTCCGACCAGGAGATGGAGGCGGCGCTGAAGGAAGTCCGGGCCATCGAAGAGACCTTCCGGAGCCGCGAGGGAGATCTCAGGATGGCTCTCGACGAGGGCCTGACGCGCCGGCAGCAGGCGCGGCTCGTGTTTTTCGAGGAGCGCATCCGCAGCGTCATGCAACGCCGCCTGCAGGACGGGATGGGCCGGGGCGCCGGGCGTGGCCCCGGGCGGGGGCCGGCTGCGGGCCGACGGCCGCCGCGGCCCCCCGAAAGCGATCCCGGCGCGGAGGAGTGGCAGGACGAACCGCAGGACGACCTTTGAGCCCCGGCGCCCGCCTCCTGGCGGAAGATCCTGCCGCCTACGCCCCGGGCCCGGGCCGCCGCGCCGGTGCGGGCGGTCACACCAGCCTGGGCCGCCGCGGTGAAGAAACAGCCGGGCGGCACCTCGAGTCGCTCGGGTACTTTATCCTGGAGCGCCGCTACAGGACCCGCGCCGGCGAGATCGATTTCATCGCGCGGGATGGCGACAGCCTGGTCTTCGTTGAGGTCAAGGCCCGCTCGTCCATGGCCTGCGGGCGCCCCGCGGAGGCGGTCGACGGCAGGAAGCGCGGCCGGATCGCCCGGGCCGCCTCTCTCTACCTGGCGCGCCGCGGCGGCCCCGAGGTCCCGTGCCGGTTCGACGTGGTCGAGGTGCTGGAAGAGCCGGGCTCGGCTCCCCGCGTCCGGCTGATCCGGAACGCCTTCGAAGCATGAGCCGACCGCGGGAGATCGGGGTGCGGCCCGCCACTCGAAACCGGGGATGTCTCAGTGCGGCCGCGCCTTGACAGTCGCCGGAAACGCCCGCTAAGATCGGCGTCGCGTCCGGCGCTCCCGGGCGTGCGCGGGAATAACTCAGTGGTAGAGTGCAACCTTGCCAAGGTTGAAGTCGCGGGTTCGACTCCCGTTTCCCGCTCCAACATCCGGGCCGGCTGCCTTCGGGGGCCGGCCCCCTTCGTCTCATCGTATGGATTGACAGCCTTCCGAGCCCCCCTGTAGAATTTCGCGCCACTGAACCAACCTGGTTTCCGGGCCGGCGGCGTAGCCAAGCGGTAAGGCAGAGGTCTGCAAAACCTCCACACATCGGTTCGATTCCGATCGCCGCCTCCACCCGGCCCCCTGGACGGTTCCCGGCCGGTCGCAGCTTGCTTTCCGGCGCGCGGGCACTATTGTTGTCCGCGGCATGTCATCCCTCATGAGCACCATGCTGTCCGACTACGACTTCTGGGTGAACTTCACCTCTAACATGCTCGCCGGCGTCCTTCTGACACTCATCTTCGGGTTGGTGCTGACGAGCGTCATGAGTCATTTCAGCGAGAGGCGCAAGGCCAAGGGGCAGCGCCGCAAGTTCCTGGAGTTCATCGAAAGGGAGCTGAAGCGGAACACCACGTCCCTGACGGCGGCCCTCGAGGAGCTGCCGAAGGGAAACCTGCCCTATCCGCTGTTCGAGGTCTCGGCCTGGAAGGTGTCGGTCAACTCCTCGCTGCTCGAGAGCATGGACGTCGAGCTCATCCACCCCATCCTCTCGTCCTACAACCGGATCTGGGCGGCCAACGACCTGTACCAGAACCTGCTCGAGGCGTATTTCGAGCGTCTGGCCCGGCCTTCGGAAGCGTCGGAGAAGCGCTACCTCTTCTTCCGCAAGACGCTTCTCGACCGGCTGCGCGACCTGCAGCCGAAGCTCGGCGATTCCCTGCAGCAGATCGACCACCACCTGAAGGCCGCGTAGGAAGCCGCCCCGGCCCGTCATCCGGAATCCGGTCACGACGGCGGGCGGGAGCGCCGGCCTCCTGACACTCCAATGCCGTGATCGTCGAGGCGACGGTTGACGGCCGCGCCTCGGGGAACGAGCTTATGCCTCAGAAGATCGGGATGGCGACTCCGGCCGCGTCCGCGGCCGGCGGGCAGGGAGGCGGGACATGGTGGACAACAGGTGGTTCGAAGTGTGGCGCGCGGGGGCTTATGGCCTGGCGGCCGGGGCGATCGTCCTGAGCTTCGGGTGCGCCCGGCCTCCTGAGCCGGGCGATCCTCTCCCTGGCCTGACACGCGCCGAGCGCGAACGGTTCGAAAGGGGCCGGGAAGTCTTCGAGCGGGAGTTCACCCCCGAGACCGGCCTGGGGCCGCTGTTCAATTCCACCTCGTGCGGCGAGTGTCACGAAGAGCCACGAAGCGGCGGTCCGGGCGACGAGATCGAGATCCATGCGACCGCCTTCCTGGCCAGGAGCGCCGGCGGCGGCCCGGCGGGGGCGGCGGCGCAGGAGCCCTCGTGCGACGCGCTCGCCGACCAGGGGGGGCCGGTGGTGCAGCAGCAGGTGACGCCGGCGCTCAAGGACGCTCTCGGGATCGAAGCAGAGCCGGTGCCGTCCCGGGCCACGTCCACGGGGCGAAGGACGACGCCGCACATCCTGGGGTTCGGGCTGCTGGACGCCGTTCCGGACGAGGCGATCCTCGCCCAGGCCGACCCCGACGATCGCGATCGGGACGGAATCTCGGGCAGGCCGAACCGCTTCTTCGACGGACGGCTTGGCCGATTCGGCCGCAAGGCCTTCGTCCCGGCGCTGCGGGAGTTCAACGCCGGCGCGTTTCTGTTCGAGCAGGGGATCACCAGCCCCGCGCAGCCGGCCGAGGAGACGATCGCCGGCCAGCCGATCCCGCCGGGCGTCGATTCGGTCCCCGAGCCGGAGCTGTCCCGGGAGGATCTGGATCGGGCGGACGATTTCGTGCGTTTCCTGGCGCCGCCGCCGCGGCCGCCGGCCGGACGCGAAGCCCGCCGAGGCAGTCGGGTCTTCTCTGAGATCGGCTGCGCCTCCTGCCACGTGCCGCGCCTGCGGACCGCGAGGAGCGAGGTGCGGGCCCTCAGCCGCAGATGGGTCGAAGCCTACACCGACCTGCTCCTGCACGACATGGGCCAGGAGCTTGGCGACGTCTGCCTCGGGCTCGCGACGCCGTCGGAGTTCCGCACCGAACTGCTGATGGGGTTGCGGCTGAAGGGCCGGTTCCTGCACGACGGCCGGGCCGCGACGGTCGAGGAAGCGATTCGCCTGCACGGCGGCGAGGGGGCCGGCGCGCGCGACCGGTTCGGCGCCCTCTCCGAAAAGCAGCGCCGGGCCCTCCTCGAGTTCCTGAAGACCCTCTGAGCGGACGGGACCCTATCCTGCCGCCGCGAACGCCGCGTCGAGGATGGCGACCGCCTTGTCCACGTCGGCCTCGCGGGCGATCAGCGGGGGAGACAGGCGGATGGTCGACTCGCCGCACGGCAGCGTGAGCAGGCCCAGCCCGAACGCCTTCTCGATCACCTTGTGGCGGGACTGGGGGGCGGGCCGGCGGCCGGCACGGCCGTCCACCACCTCGATGCCGACCATCAGTCCGAGGCCGCGCACGTCCCCCATCGCCGCGTGCTTCTTCTGCAGCCCCCCGAGCCGGCCGATCAGGTAGGACCCGACCTTGCCTGCGTTCTCGATGAGGCCGCCCTGCAGGAGACGGAGCGTCGCCAGGGCCGAGGCGCAGGAGACCGGGTTGCCGCCGAAGGTCGAGCCGTGGCCGCCGTCGTTCCACTTCATGACGTCCTCCCGGGCGATGACGGCCGAGAGCGGCATCCCCGAGGCGATCCCCTTGGCCAAGATGATCATGTCGGGGTCGATGCCGTAGTGCTCGAGGGCGAACATCCTGCCGGTCCTCCCCATGCCGCACTGCACCTCGTCGGCGATCAGCAGGATGCCGTTTTTCCGGCACAGATCCTGGAGCCTCGGCAGGAAATCCCTGTGCGGCGGGATGAACCCGCCCTCCCCCTGCACCGGCTCGACGATGACGGCGGCGACCTCGGATGGATCGACCGAGTGGTGGAAGTAGGAGTCGGTCAGAAGGTCGAGGCATTCGACCTTGCAGGATTCGGGCTGCCGGTTGACCGGGCAGCGGTAGCAGTACGCGTAGTGCGTGTGCAGGACCTCCGGCACGAACGGGCCGTATCCCTTCCGCTGCACCGGCTTGCTGGCCGTCAGCGTCATGGCCCCGTAAGTCCGGCCGTGGAACGCGCCGAAGAAGCCGACGATCTTCTGCCGCCCCGTGCGCACGCGGGCCAGCTTCACAGCGGTCTCGACCGCCTCGGAGCCGGAGTTGGTCAGGAAGACCCTCCGGTTCCCCTTGATCGGGGCGATCTTCGCCAGCTCCTCGCACAGGTCGATGTAGATCGGGTAGAAGAAATCGGTGTAGCAGATGTGGATCAGCTTTTCGGCCTGCTCCTGCACCGCCTTCACGACCTCGGGGTGGCAGTGGCCGGTCGACACGGTCGAGATGCCGGCGGCGAAATCGAGGAAGCGGTTCCCGTCCACGTCCTCCACGACCATTCCACGGGCCCGCGACACCACCAGGGGGACGTCCTTGGTCAGGTTCTGCGACACTATCCGGGCGTCCCGCCCGATGACCTCGCTGGCCTTCGGCCCGGGCAGCGAAGTGACGATTTTCGGGTATTCACCCGGGTAGTCGGGCGGGAAGGGCGAACGGGACACGGTGTTCCTCCGTCGTGAACGCGTCATTCTGGCGAAGGGGCGCGGGGCTGTCAAGGACGGCGGGTGGCGGGCCGCACCGCGGCGTGGCTCATGCTCACTCGCGCGGGCTCCTGGGTGGCCCTCTGATCCGCATGGCGCGGCTCGAAATCGCCACGCCGCGGTGCGGCCCGCCACCTGCCTTTGGGAATGCCTCTCTCCTCGCCCGAAGATGTTCCCCCCCGTCATCGTCCCGGATACCAGCCCGCCTCACCGCGGATCAGATCGGCGTGCGGTGGAGGACGGTGTCTGCCATGACTCGAGGAGCCTCTTGGACGGATGCGATGCGCGGAGGGATCCCCGGAGGTGCGTCGCGACCCGGTCTGGCCTGCAACTCGGTGCTGGGAATATCTCAGGGTCCCCGTGTGTTTGACGGGGTCAGGAGGCGATGCTAGGATGCGCGGCATCTTGGTCTGGAGTTCAGTCCTCGCGGTCCTCCTGTCGCTCCTCTTCGCCGGCTGCGGCGCGGGCGCGCGCCCCAACATCCTTGTCATCGTCATGGACACGGCGCGCGGCGATCGCTTCCCGTGGAGCGGCTACGCGCGCCCGACCGCGCCGAACCTCGAGGCCCTGGCGCGCGAGGGGGCGGTCTACACGCAGGCCTTCTCTCCCGCCCCCTGGACGGTGCCGGCGCACGCCAGCCTGTTCACCGGCCAGTACCCCTCGTTGCACGGCACCGACTGCGGCTCGCTCCGCCTGCCCGACCGGGCGGTGACGCTGGCCGAGACGCTGCATTCGGCCGGCTACCGGACCATCGGCTACACCGCCAACCCGTGGATCGGCCGGGAATACAACTTCCAGCAGGGGTTCGACACTTACGCCGAGACCTGGCGGCTGGTCGCGCAGGAAAGCGAGGACACCGGGGCCGCCCTGACGAACGAGAAGGTCCTGCGCTGGCTCGAGTGGCGCGCAGGCAACGCCGACGCCCGGCGCCAGCCGTTTTTCCTGTTCATCAACTATTTCGAGCCGCACCTCCCGTACCACCCTCCGGAGCCTGAACGCTCGCGCCTCCTGCGCCCGGGGCTCGACCCCGCGCGGGTGCGGCGCCTGAGCCGCCTCGGCCACCCGGACGAGATGCGCTACATCGTGGGGTTGTCCGATCTCGGCGGCGACGACCTGGCGATCCTGAACGATCTGTACGACGGGGAGATCGCCTATGCCGACCGGCGCGCCGGAGAGGTGCTGGCGCTCCTGCGCCGGCAGGGCATCCTCGATCGGACGATCGTCGCCGTCGCCGGCGATCACGGGGAGAACATCGGCGACCATCACATGATGGACCACAAGCTGAGCGTGCACGACACGCTCCTGCACGTGCCGCTCGTGCTGCGCTACCCGCCAGGGGTCGCGGCCGGCCAGCAGATCGGCGCGCCGGTGCAGATGCACGATCTGTATCCCACCATCCTCGGGCTCGCGGGTGTCGAACCGCCGCGCGGGGCGTCGGTCGAGGCGGCCCCTCTGCCCGGGACGGGGCTCCCGGGTGCCGCGCGCGGTCCGGACGAGCCGATCGTCGGCGAGTTCGTCGGCCCGCCGGTCGACTTCATCAAGGTGATGCAGGACCTCTTCCCCGGGCGCGATCTGTCGCCCTACGACCGCACGCTCATCGCCCTGCGGCGGGGGGGTTGGAAGATCCAATGGGGATCGGACGGACGGCATGCCCTCTACCACGTCGCCAGGGATCCCGGAGAGACGGACGATCGCGCCGCCGCCGAGCCCGGGCGCGTGCAGGACATGGCCCGGCGGGTCAGGGAGTGGCTGCAGCGTCCGGCGCGCCGGGACCGTCCCGCCCCCGACAAGGCCGCGATGTGAACCGGTGTTTTCCCGGCCGCCCCGTGCTTGACACGCCGGCCGCCCGTTGGCTTATAGTCGCGCCATGCCTTCCCAAGAGAAAGTCTCACTCGTCAAATCGCCGCTCCCGGGCCCCAAGTCGAGGCTCCTGATTCAGAAGGAGTCCCGGATGATGGCGGCGGGGGCCTACGGGGCCACCGAAGCCCGCCGCTTCATGGCGGTCCGGGCTCAGGGGTCCCTCATCGAGGACGTCGACGGGAACCGGTTCATCGACTTCGGGTCGGGATGGGGGACCAACAACGTCGGCAACTGCAATCCGGAAGTCGTGGAGGCGGTGAACTCCACGATGCGGCAGCTCGGGGTGACCTGCTGGACCAGCGCCGGCAACACCGCGCAGCGCCTCGACCTGGCCGAGAAGCTCCTGGCCGTCTGCCCCAGGCGCACGGATCGCGTCCTGTTCCTGACCACCGGGACCGAAGCGGTCGAGGCGGCGCTCAGGGTGATGCGGCGCGCCTCGGGGAGGCCGTTCGTCATCTCCTTCTACGGGCAATACCACGGGTTGTCGTACGGCTGCATGGCGGCGGGTCCGCTCGAAGCGCGCTTGCGCGAAGACGTGGCGCCCCTGGTCAACGGCTTCGTCTATGCGCCGTACCCGTACAGTTACCGCACGCCTCTTCATTCCCGGGGCGGGGGCGGGGCCGGCCGCGCGACGCTCGAGTACATCGAGGACCTCATTCTCACCTACGAAGTCCCGCCGGAGCGGATCGCCGGCGTCCTGGTCGAGCCGGTGGTCGGCGAGGCCGGCGTCTGGATCCCGCCGGACGATTTCCTGCCCGGGCTGCGCGCCCTGTGCGACCGGCACGGCTGGTACCTGTGCATCGACGAGGTGCAGAGCGGCTTCGGGCGCTGCGGAAAAATGTGGGCCTTCGAGCACTGGAACGTCGAGCCCGATCTGATCGTCATCGGCAAGGGACTGTCGGGAGGGTCGATGCCGATCGCCGCCGTGGCCGGGCGGCACGAGATCTTCGACGCGGCCGAGGCGTTCGTGGCCGGGACTTACGCCGGCCACCCCGCCGCCTGCGCCGCCGGCGCGAAGACGCTGGAGATCATGGCGCGCGACGGCGTCCTCGAGCACGCGACCGAGCTCGGCGATTACGGGCTGAAGCGACTGCAATCAATGAAGGACAAATACCCGGTCATCGGCGAGGTCCGCGGCAAGGGATTATGGCTCGCCGCCGAGTTCGTGAAAGATCCGAAGACCCGCGAGAAGAACTTCGCGGCGGCGGCCAGGGTCAACGAGCACTGCCTGAAGAACGGCCTGTACTACAT
>JACOUZ010000261.1 GCA_016177515.1 Acidobacteriota bacterium | reverse complement strand
GGCCAGGAACTACTCGCAGTGCGACTCCCTGCTGATGGGGGAAAAGTGCGGCGCCCACACCTTCCCGTACATCGAGGTCAAGCACAGCACCGCCCGGCTGGAGCACGAAGCCTCCACCTCCAAGATCGGCGTGGACCAGCTCTTCTACTGCCGCCAGCGGGGGATCTCCTCCGAGGACGCCGTCTCGATGATCGTCAACGGCTTCTGCAAAGAGGTGTTCCGCGAGCTCCCGATGGAGTTCGCGGTGGAGGCCCAGAAGCTGCTCGGCGTCAGCCTCGAGGGCAGCGTCGGCTGATCGATCGCAGCGCATCGGGGGACAGGATGACACCCATGCTTCGGATTCGTGACCTGCACGCGCGCGCCGGCGAGAAGGACATCCTCAGGGGCATCGACCTCGAGGTCAAGACCGGCGAGGTGCACGCCATCATGGGGCCGAACGGCTCGGGCAAGAGCACCCTCGCCAACGTCCTGGCCGGGCGCGAGACCGTGACGGTCACGCAGGGGGACGTGTTGTACCGGGGCAGGGACCTGCTCGTCATGTCCCCCGAGGAACGCGCCTGGGAAGGGGTGTTCCTGGCCTTCCAGTATCCGGTCGAGATCCCGGGGGTGAGCACGATGTACCTCCTCAAGGCCGGGCTGAACGCCATCCGCAGGCACCGCGGCCTGCCGGATCTCGACGCCATCGACTTCCTGGCCATGATTAAGGAGAAGATGAAGCTGGTTGAGATCGACCAGAGCTTCCTCAACCGCGCGGTGAACGAGGGGTTCTCCGGCGGCGAGAAGAAGCGCAACGAGATCCTGCAGATGGCGGTCCTGGACCCGGCCCTGTCCGTCCTGGACGAGACCGACAGCGGTCTCGACATCGACGCCCTGCGCGTCGTGGCGAACGGCGTGAACGCCCTGCGCTCGCAGCACCGTTCCATGCTGGTGATCACGCACTACCAGCGCCTCTTGAACTACATCGTCCCCGATCGGGTCCACGTCCTGTCCGGCGGCCGCATTGTGCGTTCGGGCGGCAAGGATCTGGCGCTCGATCTCGAGAAGAAGGGGTACTCCTGGATCGAGCAGGAGAGCGCCGCCGACCGCGCCGGCGCGCGGCCGGTGGCGTAGGCCGGGCGCGCCGGGAGAACGGTGATGGCAGACCTGGGCATGGCGGAGACCGCGAAAGAGCAGTACCTGGAGGCGTTCGCCCGCCTCCAGAAGGAAACGCCCGCCCGCAGGCGCTCCTGGACACTGGGGCTGCGCCGGGACGCCCTGGCGCGCTTCGCGGAGATCGGCTTCCCCACTTCCCGGCAGGAGGAGTGGCGCAAGACCAGCGTCCTACCCATCCTGCGGGTCCCGTTCCGTCCGGAGCCCGACTTCACCGCCAACGGTTTCACGCCCGAGGCGATCGGGCGCTACACCTTCGAGCCCTGGGAGTGCACGCACCTGGTGTTCATCAACGGCCACTACGCCGGGAAGCTGTCGCGCCTGCGGCCGCTTCCCGAAGGGGTCGTCATCGAGCCGCTGTCGGCGGCCTTGGAGAAGCGCCGGGACGAGATCGAGCCGCACCTGGGGCGCCACGCCGGCATCGACCGGCACCCGTTCGCGGCGCTCAACACCGCCTTCATGCAGGACGGCGTGTTTGTCCGGATCCCCGATGGGGTGGCGATCGACGAGCCGATCCACCTCCTGTTCATCACCGTCTCTCCCGACGGGCCGGTGGTGTCGTACCCGCGCAACCTGATCGTCGCCGGCCGGGGGAGCCGCGCCGCCCTGGTCGAGAGCTACATCGGGCCCCGCCACGATCTGTACTTCACCGACGCGGTGACCGAAATCGCGGCGGGCGAGGACGCCGCCATCGACCACTACAAGCTGCAGCGGGAGAGCGGGCGCGCCTTCCACGTCGCCCGCGTGCAGGCCGACCTGGGGCGGTACGCCCGCCTGGCCTCGTGGAACATCTCGCTGGGCGGCGAGCTGGCGCGCAACGACACCCACGCGCTCCTGGGCGCGGACGGCGGCGAGGTGCGGCTCGACGGGCTGTACATCACGGGCGGCTCCCAGCACGTCGATCACCACACTCTGATCGACCACGCCAGCCCCCACTGCGCCAGCCACGAGCTGTACAAGGGGGTCCTGGACGACCGCTCGCGCGGCGTGTTCGACGGGACGATCATCGTGCGCCCGGACGCCCAGAAAAGCGACGCGCACCAGACGAACAGGAACCTGCTGGTCTCGGAGGAGGCCCTGGTCGACACCACGCCGCGGCTGCAGATCCTGGCCGACGACGTCAAGTGCACGCACGCCGCGACCATCGGGCAGATCGACGAGGACGCGATGTTTTACCTCCGGACCCGCGCCATCAGCCAGGAGACGGCGCGCAACCTGCTCATCCAGGCGTTCGTGAGCGAGGTGCTCCACGGCATGCGGATCGAGCCGCTGCGCGCCGGGCTGGAATGCCTGCTGTTCACCCGGCTGCGCAAGGGGCACGGGGCGGGGGTCGAGCCATGACGGCGCCGGCCGACCTGCGCGCCTCCACCCCGCGCGGCGGCGCGGTTGCCCGCGGCGCGAAGACGGCCTTTGATGTCAAGAGCGTGCGCGGGGACTTCCCGATCCTGCACCAGGCGGTGTTCGGCAGGCCCCTCGTCTACCTCGACAACGCCGCCACGGCGCAGAAGCCGCGGGCCGTGATCGACGCCCTGACGGGCTACTACGCCCGGGACAACGCCAACATCCACCGCGGCCTGCACCAGTTGAGCGAGCGGGCGACCGCCGCCTACGAGGAGACCCGCTCGAAGGTGAGGCGCTTCCTGAACGCCGCCCTGGACCGCGAGATCGTCTTCGTGCGCGGGACCACCGAGGCGATCAACCTGGTGGCCCAGAGCTACGGCCGGACGCACCTGGGGCCCGGGGACGAGGTGCTGATCACGACGATGGAGCACCACTCGAACATCGTCCCCTGGCAGATCCTGTGCGGAGAGAAGGGGGCGCGCCTGCGCGTCGCGCCGATCGGCGACGACGGCGAGCTGCTCCTGGACGAATTCGAGGCGCTCCTGGGCCCGAGGACACGCCTGCTGTCGGTGGTGCACGTCTCCAACGCGCTCGGGACCATCAACCCGGTCAAGCGCCTGGTCGAGATGGCCCACCGGCGGAACATCCCGGTGCTCCTGGACGGCGCCCAGGCGGCGCCCCACCTGAAGGTCGACGTGCGGGACCTGGACTGCGATTTCTACGCGCTGTCGGGGCACAAGCTGTTCGGGCCGACCGGCATCGGCGTGCTGTACGGCCGGGAGCGGTTGCTCGAGGCGATGCCGCCCTGGCAGGGAGGGGGCGACATGATCGCCTCCGTCAGCTTCGAGAAGACGACCTACAACCGGCTGCCGTACCGGTTCGAGGCCGGCACGCCGCACATCGCGGGCGTCATCGGTCTGGGCGCCGCCCTCGACTACCTGGAGTCGATCGATCGCGACGGCTGCATCGCCCACGAAGACGACGTCCTCGCCTACGCCACGCGGACGATCGCCGCGCTGCCCCGCGTGCGGCTGGTCGGCACCGCCAGGCGGAAGACCGGGATCCTGTCGTTCGTCGTCGATGGGGTCCACCCTCACGACATCGGCACGATCCTGGACCGGCAGGGGATCGCCATACGCGCCGGCCACCACTGCACCCAGCCGCTGATGGATCGCTTCGGGGTGCCGGCCACCGCGCGCGCCTCCTTCGCGCTGTACAACACGCGCGAGGAGGTCGACGCGCTGGCGGCGGGGGTCCGCCGGGTCCTCGAGGTTTTCCGCGCATGACGCCTGATCTGGGCGATCTCTACCAGGAGGTGATTCTCGACCACAACCGGCAGCCGCGCAACTTCGGCGCGCTGCCCGGGGCCAACCGCCGCGCGGAGGGGTTCAACCCGCTGTGCGGCGACCGGGTCACCGTTCAGCTGGAGATGCAGGACGGAGTGGTGCAGGACATCCGCTTCCAGGGCTCGGGGTGCGCCATCTCCAAGGCGTCCGCCTCGATGATGACCGAGAGCCTGAAGGGCAGGACGCGCGAGCACGCCGAGGAGATGTTCCGGGAATTCCACCGCCTGCTGACCGGGGTCGCGGGCGCGCCCGACGCGGCGGCGCTGGGCAAGCTGGTGGTGTTCGGCGGCGTGCGCGAGTTTCCCGTCCGGGTGAAGTGCGCCACCCTGGCCTGGCACACGCTGCGCTCGGCCCTGGAGAACGCGCCGGACATCGCGACCACGGAGTGAACGGGCCGCTGCCACAAAGGAGCCGACCGGCCATGAGCGAAGTCGAGGACCCGACCGGCCCGCCGTCCGATCTGAAGCCTCCCGAGGAGATCCGCCAGAAGGTGATCGAGGCTCTGCAGACCTGCTTCGATCCCGAGATTCCGGTCAACATCTACGAGCTGGGGCTCGTCTACGGCATCGACGTGGACGAGAGCAAGGGCGAGGTCGGCATCCGCATGACCCTCACTTCGCCGGCCTGCCCGGTCGCCGGGTCGCTGCCCCCCGAGGTGGAGGCCAAGATGCGCGCCATCCCCGGCGTCACGACCGCCGCCGTCGAGGTGGTCTGGGACCCGCCCTGGACGCCCGACAGGATGTCCGAGGCGGCGAAGCTCACGCTCGGGATGTTCTGATCGCAGGCGCCGCCGGCGCCTGCCGAAAGGCGTCGTGAAGCCCCTCAGCCGGGCGGGCGCTCGAGGGGAGTCGGCTCGGTTCGGCCGGCCAGGCGATCGGCGACGAAATTGTCGAAGATGTGGACCATCCACTCGAGCGAGCTGAGGCGTCCCTTCGTGTACCCCCCCGACGCCGTCCCCTGCCAGGTCAGCTCGCAGACGCGCCAGTCCTGCCGGTTGGTCAGGTCCCAGAAGTCCGCGGCGTCCGACGGATCGAAATCCGGCCGGGCGACGTCGCGCGCGTCGAACAGGAACTCGCAGATGATGTCGCTCCTTCCCGGGCCGTCCGGCCAGATGGTGTGGGTCATCACGTAGTCCGGGTGGAGGCTCAAGAGCAGGTTCGGATACACGATGTAGTAGTGGATGCGCCGCTGATCGTCGGCGGTGATGCCCTTGAACGGGGGCCGGTTGCTCTTGCCGGTCAGCGACATGGTCTGGTACTCGTCCTTGCGCAGATCCATCCAGCCGCCGACGGTGGCCTGGTTGACCAGGTCGGTCTCGCCGCTGGTGTAGTGCGACACCCGGTTCAGCTCGGGATGGATCAGGGCGCAGTGGTAGCACTCCGAGTAGTTCTCCGCCAGCATCTTCCAGTTGGTCGCGACCGTGTAGTCGATCCGCTTGCCGCGGCGCAGGCCGCCCATGCCGTAGCGCGCGAACTTGGTGCCCATCTCGCCCAGGAACTCCATCAGGCCAGGCCCCTCGTTCGAGAAGTTGATGAACAGGAATCCGTCCCAGCGCTCGAGCCGGACGCGGTTGAGGCCGAACTTCGATCGGTCGAAGTCCCGCGCGTCCTCCATGTGCGGCGCCACGCGCAGGGCGCCATCGAGGCCGTAGGTCCAGGCGTGGTAGGGGCACTGCAGGTGCCGCAGCCCCGAGCCGGAAGATTCGGAGAGCAGGCGCGAGCCGCGGTGGCGGCAGACGTTGTGGAAGGCGTTGACGCGGCCGTCCGCGTCGCGCACGACGATGACGCTCTCCTCCCCGACCGTGCGGGTCAGGTGGTCGCCCGGCCTTGCGACGTCCTCCTCGCGGCCGACGCACAGCCACATCTTCGAGAACATGGTCATGAGCTCGTGCCGGTAGATCGCCGGGTCGTGGTAGAAGCGCGCGGGCAGGGTGGACGCCTCCCGGAGCGGCCGGCGGACGGAGGCGAGCTCGCGCTCGATCTCGGCGGGACTCAACGGCACGGGGGCGGCCGCCCGAAGATCCACCGCGCCGCCACGAACGGAATCCGTGCCGGAAGCCCTGCCGTCGAGTGCGTTGGCCATGTCCGCCTCCTTCCCTTGCGAGCCGCTCCAGGGCGGAAAGTTTTGCGGCCGAAAATATACCAGCGCCGCGCGCGGCGCGCAACTCAAATGAAACGATGCTGCGCATAGTGAAACCACGATCCGGGCCCGCCGCCGATCGCGGCGCGTATACTTCCGGAGATGTTCTCGCGCCGCCTGCAGTGGCCGTACCCTCCCAACCGGCTGTCGCGCCTCCTGGAAGAGAAGCGGGCGTGCGGCGCGGCCGTCCTCGATCTGACCGAATCCAACCCGACGCGCGTCGGGCTCGGCTACCCGGCGGAGGCGATCGCGGCGGCCCTGCACGATCCGGCCGTGGCGGCTTACGAGCCCTCCCCGCGGGGCCTCGAGGAGGCGCGCGCCGCGGTCGCGGCGTGGCACGCGCAGAGGGGCCTGCGGGCGGATCCGGCCCGCATCGTCCTGACCGCCGGCACCAGCGAGGCCTACTCGTACCTCTGGAAGCTCCTGGCCGACCCGGGGGACGTCGTGCTTGTGCCGCGTCCCAGCTACCCGCTGTTCGACTACCTGGCGGCGCTGGACGGGCTCAAAGTGGCGGGCTATCCGCTGCACGCTGACGACGATCGCTGGGCCATCGATTTCGCGGCGCTCGAAGCCGCCTGCGGCACAACCGGCGGGCAGGAGCCCCGGGCCATCGTCGTGGTCAACCCGAACAACCCGACCGGCTCGGCCCTGCGGGAAGGCGAGCGGGCCCGGCTGGAAGGAATCGCCGCGCGCGCCGGCGCCGCGATCATCTCGGACGAGGTGTTCCTCGACTTCCTCGATCCGCCGGCTGCCCCCGCGCCCCAAGGGGGTGCTGGCGATCGCATCGTCTCGCTGCTCGCGGAAGCGGCGGCCCCCCGGACAGTCGGCTCCGCGGCGGGGCGGAGCGGACCGCTGAAGTTCGCGCTCGGCGGCCTGTCGAAATCGTGCGGCCTGCCGCAGATGAAGCTCGGCTGGATCGTCGTGGACGGCCCCGACGGCCCGGCCGGGGAGGCGCTGGAGCGCCTCGACCTGATCGCCGACACGTACCTGTCGGTCGGCACGCCGGTGCAGCGGGCTGCGGCCCGGCTTCTCCAGATAGGCGGGCCAATCCGCGCCGCCATCCGGGAGCGGCTCGCTGACAACCTGGGGGCGCTGCGGAAGGCGGTGGGCCCCGCTTCATCGTGCCGCGTGCAGAGGCGGGACGGCGGCTGGTATGCCGTCGTGCAGGTGCCCGCGGTCGTCACGGAGGAAGATCGGATCCTTGCCCTTCTGGCCGAGGACGACGTCCTCGTCCACCCCGGCTACTTCTTCGACTTTCCCCGGGAGGCGTACCTGGTCCTGAGCCTCCTGCCCGATCCCGCGACGTTCCGCGAGGCGGTTCGCCGCATCCTCGCCCGGGTCGAGCGGTGAAAGACGAAGGGCCGCCCGGGCGGGCGGCCCTTCCCCCCACTCCACCGGTTCGCTTTGAGCGGCGCCTCAGTTGCTGGCGCAGCTCAGGAGCGATCCGGCGTCGGCACAGATCTTCGAAAACGCCGTGCCCGCGTTCAAGCACGGATTGCTGCTGACGCCGCCGTAGTGGTGCAGCGCGATGGCGCGGCCGGTGTTCGGATCGGTGATCGCCGATCCGGACGACCCGCCCTGGCTGTCGCAGGCGTAGCCGGTCTGGCTGCCGACGGCCGACTGGCCGTAGGTCGCGTTGATGGCGTTCACCTTGCAGCGCGACGTGTGCCCCTCGTCCTCCCAGTAGCCGATCTTCTTCTGGTTCCCGCCGGGGTGCTGGATGAACCAGATCAGATCGTTGATGGCCACGCTCTTGGTCGTCCCCTGGATCTCGCCCCAGGTCCCCTCCGGGTTCCCCTGCAGGGTGAGAAGAGTGTAGTCGAGCCCGCCCTTGTTGCCCCTTCGCTTCTCGGTGCTGGTCTTGAGCATCGTCCCGCCGGCATAGTCCGTGGTCGCCGCGTTCGTGGCGCCGCCGCAGGTCGTCTTCTGGTAGTTGAACTTCGCCTGCAGGGAGGCCGTCTCGGTCTGGGTGTCGATGCAGTGGTTGTTGGTGATCAGCGTGCTGTTGTTGGAGCCGGCGATCAGCTCGCCGGTGCACACGTATTGGAAGCCGCCGCTGACGAACAGCAGTCGGGCCACCGGTCTCTGCGCCGCGTCAATCTCCGGCAGGTGGCAGGCCACGTCCTCGCGGCCGTCCGTGCCGCACACGACTTCCGGGGTCGGGCCGTTCTTCGGGCCCAGCGCCACGGTGCCGTGGCCGACAGCGTCGATCAGGTACCCGTGGCCGGTGCCTCGCCCGCCGTGGATCCGGACCACCGCCGTGTCGCCGTCAATCGCGAACGACCAGACGGCGCCGTCATGGTTCGGCCCGCGCCCGGTGTAGGTCCAGGTCTGCAGGCCGTCTGGGCTCGACACCGTCAGATAGTCCCCCCCCGCGAGGTGCAGATTCCTGAAGTGCACGCGCACGAATTCGGCGCCGGGCGAGACGGCGGTGTCGGTCCAGACCACCGGGCGGGCGTCGGTCCCGAGCGGGTAAGGGTGGGGCGTCTCGGCGCGGTACGGCCTGACGTCTCCGACCTTGAGCTTCCCTTGAGCGAAACCCTGCGCGCCGGACGCCAGGATCACGGCGGCGGCCACCACGGCACAGCGGAAGAGCAGACGGCTCATGCTCCCTCCCTCGATCGGGGGTCGCGCCACGCTGCGCGCACCATGCTCGCACCAGGGCGGGACCGAAAACTGCGCGGGGGCCCCGTGCGCACAAAGCGCGCGGCCCGGAACCCGGGATCTCTTCCCTAAGATGTGGTGAAGCTCGGCGAAACATCACTACGGCGCCGTTCTTATACGACCACCCCCCGGGACCTGTCAAGGGAAACTGACGGCGAACCTCGGTGCTCTGTGCATCGCGACTCGGTCATTGCGCACCAGTGAGGTGAAGCGAAGTGGGGGACACCACCTGAGGGATGGCTCGGGGCGCCGCCTCGCGTTTGTCAGGCCGCGGGGCGTCGTGTATACTCCCGCACCCTCCCGTCGGATCATGGTGATCCGGCGGAAGTGTGGGCAGCTCGACAAGGAGGACAGAGGAATGACTGGCAAGAAGGCCCTGGGGTTCGTCGTTGCCGCGTCCGTTGTTGGCATGCTCGCGGGCGGGTATCAGTTCGCCGGCGAGGAGGGCAAGAAGGATTCGGGCAAGAGCGTGAAGTGCTCCGGCGTCAATGCCTGCAAGGGGCACGGCGAGTGCGGCGCCGCCGACGGCAGCCATGCCTGCGCCGGCAAGAACGAGTGCAAGGGCAAGGGCTGGGTCAAGGTGAAGAGCGAAGAGGAGTGCACCAAGAAGGGCGGCACGGTTGTCAAGGAACAGAAGTCCGAGGACAAGGGGTAGTCGAGGCCGGCCTGCCGCACAGGCCGGGTTCAGAAAGTCCGTGGGCGGCCCCGGGCCTGTTGATGGCCCGGGGTCCCCGGTTCCTCCCCGCGATTCCATGGGCCAACCGGTTTTCCTGGGTCACGGCGTCGGCCTGAGACGCGATCACTTCGAGCGCGTCCTCTCGGGCCCGGCGCGGGTCGACTGGTTCGAGGCCATCTCCGAAAACTTCATGGTCGACGGCGGGCGGCCGCTCGACGTCCTGACGCGCGTGCGCGAGCGCTACCCTGTCGTCCTGCACGGCGTGTCGCTGTCGATCGGCTCGACCGACCCTCTCGACGAAGCGTACCTGGACCGGCTCCTCGCCCTGGCGAAGCGCTTCGAGCCCGCCTGGGTCTCGGACCATCTCTGCTGGACGCGCGTCGGCGGCCGCCAGGCGCACGACCTGCTCCCCCTCCCGTACACGGAGCAGGCGCTTTTGCACGTTGTCGAGCGCGTGCTCCGCGTGCAGGAGCGGCTCGGCCGCGCGATCGCCCTCGAGAACGTCTCGAGCTACGTCGCCTACTCCCAATCGGCCATGCCGGAATGGGAGTTCCTGGCGGAGGTCGCCCGGCGCTCCGGCTGCGGCATCCTCCTGGACGTCAACAACGTCTACGTGAGCGCGAAGAACCACCGCTTCGACCCGAGGGCCTACCTGGAGGGGGTCCCGAGGGACAAAGTCTGGCAGTTCCACCTCGCCGGGCATTCGAACAAGGGGGCGTTCCTGCTGGACACGCATGACCACCCGGTGATCGACGACGTGTGGGACCTGTACAGGGACGCGGTGCGGCGGTTCGGCCCCGTGTCCACGCTGATCGAATGGGACGACCGGATCCCGGAATTCGAACGGCTCGAGCAGGAGTCCGGGCGGGCCAGGGCCATCCAGGAAGAGGCGCTGCAGCAGGAGCCCGTGAAGACGGCGCGGGGGGCGGTGTGAACGCGGGCGGGCCTTTCGACCTGAGGCGCACGCAGGAGCTGTTCTGGACTCTCATCACCGCCCCCGAAGGGGTGCGCGCGGCGATCGACGGCCTGTCCGGCCGGGGCTCCATCGACGAGGCCTCGATCAACGCGCTGTTCGCGGGGGACGAGCGGCTTCCGGCGGTCGAGCGGCTCGACATCTACGCCAACATGTATTTCTACCGCCTGCTCGACTGCCTGGCGGAGGATTTTCCCAAGGTGCGCGCCGCCGTCGGGCCGGAGCGCTTCCACAACCTGGTCACCGATTACGTGCTCCGCCACCCTTCGGAACACCCCTCGCTGCGCTTTCTCGGCCGCAGGCTGCCGGAGTTCATCCGCGACCACCAGCAGGTGGCCGCCGACTTCCCCTTTCTCGCCGACCTGGCCCGCCTCGAGTGGGCCCGCGCCGACGTCTTCGACGCCCCCGACGCCGCGCCGCTGTCGCGCGAAGCGCTCGCGAGCCTGCCGCAGGAGCGCGCCGGCGAGTCGCGCTTCACGCTCATCCCGGCCTTCGCCCTCCTGCGCTTCGATCACGACGTGATACGCTTCTGGCGCGCCCTCGATGACGCCGGGTCCGTCCCGGCCGCCGCCCCGGACGGCGGCCCGGCTGCCGCGCCGCCCCGCGGCTCGATTGCCCCCCCGGCCCGCCGGAGCGCGGCGGCGCGCGTCTGGCGCAAGGATCTGGTCGTCCACCACGCGAGCCTCGACGATGAGGAGATGCTCTGCCTGGAGCTGGCGCAGGCGGGAGAGCCGCTCGGACGGATCTGCCAGGTGCTCGCCGCCGGGCGCAGCCCCGCGCAGGCGACCGGGCGGGCCGGAAGGATGATCCAGGCCTGGCTGGAGGACGGCATTCTTGCGGGAGTGGTGACCCCATGATCTCTTCGGAGGCCGCGCCGTGTCGCAACCGTGGCCGTCTCGCGCGCCGTTTCATGACGATTGCGAGCATGCTTCCCGTGCTGATGGCGGCCGCTCCGGCCGCGGAAAGGCCTGAGCCTCCGGTGACCCGCGCCGATGACGTCGTCGATGAGATCCACGGGACCAGGGTCCCCGATCCGTTCCGCTGGCTGGAGGACGGCCAGGGGGACGAAGTCCGCCGCTGGGTCGAGGCGCAGAACTCCTACACCCGGACGCTCCTGGATGCCCGTCCCGGGCGCAACGCCGTGCGCCGGCGCCTGACGGACCTGCTGTCGATCGGCACCCTGGCGGCGCCGGTGCCGCGCCACGGCCGGTACTTCTACACGCGCCGGGAGGGGAAGCAGAACCAGCCGATCCTCCACGTCCGGGAGGGCCTCAAGGGGAGGGACCGCGTCCTTCTGGATCCGAACGGGCTCAGTCCTGACGGCACCGCGGCGATCGACTGGTGGTTTCCGTCCGGGGACGGCGCGCTCGTAGCCTACGGCGTCTCGACGAGCGGCGACGAGAAAAGCACCCTGCGCGTCCTCGACGTGAAGACGGGCCAGATCCGGCCCGACGTCATCCCGCACACGCGCTACTGCTCTTTGGGCTGGCTCCCCGACAACAGCGGCTTCTACTACACCCGCTACCCGGCGCCGGGCGAGGTGCCGCCCGGCCAGGAGAACTACAACCGGCACGTCTACTTCCACCGTCTCGGGTCCGAATGGGCGAAGGACCCCAGAGTCTTCGGCGAGAAGCGCCGGCCGGAGGAGATCATCGAGCTGAACGTCTCTCCGGACGGAGGCTACCTGACCGTCTGGGCGCTGGAAGGCTGGTCGCGCTCGGATCTCTACGTCAAGAACCTGAAGCAGGAGGGCTCGTCCTTCGTCCCGGTGGCCGAGGGGATCGACGCCATCTTCCAGGGAGAGATGATAGGGGACACCCTGTATCTCCTGACGAACTGGGAGGCGCCGCGCTACCGTCTGTTCGCCGTCGATCCGAAGCGGCCGCAGCGCGAACACTGGCGGCTCCTGATCGCGGAGAGTGACGCCGTCCTGTCCGAGGCGCATTACGCCTCGGGGCAGATCGTGGCGCTGTACCTGAAGGACGCCTCGTCGCGCCTGGCGCTCCACGCGGCGGCCGACGGCAGGAAGATCCGTGACGTCGTCCTCCCGGCCCTCGGGACGATCGAGGGGCTGGGGGCGCAGCACGACGGCCGCGAGGCGTTCTTCGGCTTCACCTCGTTCACCGTGCCGCCTTCCGTCTACCGGATCGATCTGAAGTCGGGCGCCTCGACGCTGTGGGAGAAGGTGAAGGCCGACCTCGATCTGTCGGGCGTGGACGTGGAGCAGGTCTTCTATCCCTCGAAGGACGGCACCAAGGTCTCGATGTTCCTGGTGCACCGCAAGGGGCTCCGCCGGGACGGGGGGAACCCGGTGCTCCTGTACGGCTACGGCGGCTTCAACATCAGCCTGACGCCGTCCTTCTCGCGCGCCGTCGTGCTGTGGCTCGAGCGCGGCGGCGTGTATGCCGTGGCGAACCTGCGCGGCGGCGGCGAGTACGGCGAGGACTGGCACCGCGCCGGCATGCTGGACCGCAAGCAGAACGTCTTCGACGATTACCTGGCCGCGGCGCAGTGGCTGGTCGAGAAGAAATACACAGGCCCCGATCGGCTGGCGATCTACGGCGGGAGCAACGGCGGCCTTCTGGTCGGCGCCGCGCTGACCCAGAAGCCGGAGCTGTTCCGCGCCGTGGTGTGCGCCGTGCCGCTCCTCGACATGGTGCGCTATCACAATTTCCAGATCGCCAGGCTCTGGGTCCCCGAATACGGGTCGGCCGAAGACTCCGGGCAGTTCCGCTTCCTGTACGAATATTCGCCGTACCACAAGGTCAGGGAGAACACCGCCTACCCTGCCGTCCTCCTCACCACCGCCGAGAGCGACAGCCGCGTCGACCCGATGCACGCCCGCAAGATGGCGGCCCGCCTGCAGAAGGCGACCGCCTCCGACCTCCCGATCCTGCTGCGCACCGAGACCAGGGCCGGGCACGGCATCGGCAAGCCGCTGACCAAGCAGATCGAGGAGTCGACCGACACCTGGTCGTTCCTCCTCTGGCAGCTCGGGCTCGAGGCCCCCGCCCCCGCCGTCCGGTAGGATGCCGCTCCCGCCGCCCGGTGGGAGGCGGTCCCGGGCCGCGACCGGCCCGAAGCGGGCGCTGTGCTAAGATTTCGGGCATGCCCGCGACGCACCATTCCGTCTGTCCGCTCGACTGCCCCGACCGCTGCAGCCTCGAGGTGACCACCGAGAACGGCCGCGTGGCCGCGATCACCGGCAGCCGCGTCAATCCGCTCACCGGCGGCTTCATCTGCGCCAAGGTGCGCGATTTCCCGCGGCGCGTCTACGGCAAGGACCGTCTCCTCCACCCGATGCGCCGCGCCGGGGCCAAGGGAGCGGGCCGGTTCGAGCGCATCTCGTGGGACGAGGCGGCCGGCACGATCGCCGCGACCTTCCGGGCCATCCTCGAGACGCACGGCGGCGAGGCGATCCTGCCTTTCTATTACGGCGGGTCGAACGGCCTTTTGACCCAGGGGACGACGGACGAAAGGCTGTTCCGATCGATCGGCGCCTCCCGCCTGGCGCGCACGGTGTGCGCCGCGCCGACCGGCGCGGCGTCCGACGCCCTGTACGGGAAGATGGCGAGCGTCGACTTCCCGGACTTCGCCAGGGCCCGCTTCATCATGGTCTGGGGCGCCAACCCGAAACACAGCAACATCCATCTCATGCCCTATCTCAAGGCGGCCCGCGAGGCGGGCGGCCGCGTCGCCCTCATCGATCCGCGCCTGACGATGTCGAGGCGGTACGTCGACCTGCACCTGCCGGTCTTCCCGGGGACCGACGGCGCCGTCGCCCTGGCGATGATCGGGCACCTGGAGCGGATCGGCGGCGTCGACCGGGCGTTCCTCGAGACGCACACGACCGGCTGGGAGAAGCTCCTGGAGCGGGCGCGCGCCTGGACACTGGAGCGGGCGGCCGCGGTGGCGCGGGTCGAGGCGCGCGACATCGCCGCCATCGCCGAGGCCTATGCCGCCGCCGATCCGGCGCTCCTCCGCTGCGGCTGGGGGCTGGAGCGCAACCGCAACGGCGAGGCTGCGGTCGCTGCGGCCCTCGCCCTGCCCGCGATCGCGGGCAAGTTCGGGAAGCCGGGCGGCGGGTACGCCCTGACGTCCTCCCCCGCCTACCGGGTCGACGACGACCGCCTGGCGGGTGTGCCGGAGGCGAAGACTCGCGTGATCAACATGAACCGGCTCGGCCGCGTCCTCCTCGAGGAGACCACCCCGCCCGTGAAGGGGCTGTTCGTCTACAACTGCAATCCGCTCGTGACCGTTCCCGACCAGAACCGCATCCGCAAGGGCCTGCTGCGCGACGACTTGTTCACGGTCGTGTTCGACCAGGTTACAACCGACACCGCGCTCTACGCCGACATCCTGCTCCCGGCCACGACGTTCCTCGAGCACACCGAGCTGTCGACCTCGTACGGCACGTACGGCGTGATGCTGGGGGAGCCGGTCATCCCACCGCTCGGCGAGGCCCGGCCCAACGAGGAGGTCTTCGGCCTGATCCTGGATCGCATGGGGATCGAGGACGGGGGCGCGAGAGGAGAGGCCCTGCTTCGCGAGGCGCTGGCGGCGATCGGCGGAGCGCTCAAAGGCGGGGCGGGCGCGGCGGCCGCGACCGGCGCCGCCCGGCTCGAGACGCTCCGGCGCGATCGGTTCCTGCCGTTCGATTTTCCGGGGCCGCTCCCCGTCCAGTTCAAGACCGCCTTCCCGAGGACCCCCGAACGAAAGGCCGACCTGTGGCCGGCGGCCCTGGGCGAGGATCCCTACGTCATTCGCGATGACCCCGGAAGCGAGCGCTACCCGCTGGCGCTCATCTCGCCCGCGACCGACAGAACGATCTCCTCCACTCTGGGCGAGTTCAACCACACGGACGTCCGGATCGAGATGCACCCGCGGGACGCCGCGGCGCGACGGCTCGCCGACGGCCAGCCGGTCCGCGCGCACAACGATCTGGGGGAGGTGCGCGTCCGCCTGCGGATCAACCCCGAAGTGAGGCCGGGCGTCGTCTTCCTGCCAAAGGGGATCTGGAACCGCCATACGCAGAACGGCAGCGTCGGCACCGCCCTGGTCCCCGACGACGTCTCGGCCGTGTCGGGCGGGGCCTGCTTCAACGACGCCCGCGTCGAGGTCGGCCCCGCCTGAGAGCCCGTGCTATGCTCCGCCCCTTCATGTCCGCGCGGCCTCGTCGAGGACGGCGGAATCGGAAAGGAGAGCCAGGCATGAAACCCGGTCTTCTCGTCGGGATGTTGGCGGCGCTGTTCGCGATCGGCTGCGCGGAAACTCCCAAGGAGCCGCCGGAGCCGGCGGCGCCACAAGGCGAGAGCTTCACCTCGGGCAACTACACGGCGGCCCTGCCGCTCGGCCTGCAGGCCGCGGCGGCCTACGTCCCCGAGAACAACCCCATGTCGGCGGCCAGGATCGATCTGGGCCGCAAGCTCTATTTCGATCCCCGCCTGAGCAAGGACGGCACCGTCTCGTGCGCCACCTGCCACGACCCCGACAAGGGGTTCTCCGACGCCCGGCCCACGTCGATGGGCATCGGCCGCCAGACCGGCTCGCGCAACGCGCCGACCGTGATGAACCGGCTGTTCAGCCAGGAGCAATTCTGGGACGGCCGCGCCGCCGACCTCGAGGCACAGGCGCTCGGCCCGATCCAGAACCCGATCGAGATGGGGCACACGCTCCAGGACATGGTTTCCAATCTGAAGAACCTGTCAGGATACGCCCCTGTCTTCCAGGCCGCCTTCGGCAGCCCGGACATCACTCCCGACCGCGTCGCCCAGGCGATCGCGACGTACGAGCGCACCGTCCTGGCCGGCAATTCTCCGTTCGACCGCTACCAGGCGGGGGAGAAGACCGCCCTGGGAGAGTCCGCCGTGCGCGGCATGGCGCTGTTCAACGACGCCCAGCGCGCCAACTGCGTCACCTGCCACGCCGGCTTCAATTTCACCGACGAGTCGTACCACAACCTCGGCGTCGGAATGGACAGGCCGAATCCGGACTGGGGGCGCTTCGGCGTGAGCAAGAACGAGTTCGACAAGGGTGCCTTCAAGACCCCGACGCTGCGCAACGTGAGCCAGAGCGCTCCGTACATGCACGACGGCAGCGAGGCGACCCTCCTGAACGTGGTCGATTTCTACGACCGCGGCGGCCTTCAGAACCAGTGGCTGTCGAAGGAGATCAAGCCCCTCCGCCTGACCGCCCGGGAGAAGACCGACCTGGTCGCTTTCCTCGAAGCGCTCACCGGCGAGGTGCGCGGCACCGGGAAGCCGACGCTGCCGTAACCCCCCGGCTGCCGTCTGCGGCGTGCTACCTGTCCACGGGGGCGGGCGCGTCGTGCAGGTGCACGACCTGCCAGCGGCCGCTTTGATAGAATGGCCGCCACGAGGGACTTATGCCAGATCATGAAACCGGGAAGAAATCGATCAGGGCGTCCGCGGCGGCTGCCACGGGAGCCCCGGAAGTGAAGGCGTCGTCGGGCGCGGCGGAGAAGCACCGCCGCTACCTGTTCCCCTGCGCCGCCACCTACTACGAGCAGCCGCTGACGCTGGTGCGCGGCGAAGGGATGCACGTCTGGGACGACGCGGGGCGGAAGTACCTCGACTGCTTCGGCGGCGTCCTCACGGTCAGCGTCGGCCATTGCCACCCCGAGGTGACGGACGCGATCGTTCGCCAGGCGCAGACGCTCGTGCACACCTCGACGCTGTACGCCAACCCGGCGCTGTCCGATCTCGCGGAGGCGCTGGCCCGGGTGCTGCCGGGGGATCTCGATCGGGTGTTCCTGACCAACTCGGGCACCGAGGCGGACGAGACGGCCGTCCTCCTGGCGCGCGTCCACACCGGCGTCCAGGAGATCATCGTCCTGCGCTACGGCTACTCCGGCCGGTCGATGATGGCGATGGCGGCATCCGGGCAGGCCCCCTGGAAGCAGGCCGGCAATCCGGTGCCGGGCTTCGTGCACGCCGTGGCCCCGTACTGCTACCGCTGTCCGCTGAAGCTGACCTACCCCTCGTGCGAGGTCGCCTGCGCCCGGGACGTCGAGGAGGTCATCCAGACGGCCACGTCCGGGCGCGTCGCCGGCATCCTGGCCGAGGTGATCATCGGCTCGGGCGGATTCCTCGTGCCGCCGAAGGAATACTTCCAGATCGTGGCGGACACCGTGCGCCGGGCCGGCGGCCTGTTCATCGCCGACGAAGTGCAGACCGGCTGGGCGCGCACCGGAAAGATGTTCGGGATCGAGCACTACGGCGTCGTCCCCGACGTCATGACCTTCGCCAAGGGGATGGCGAACGGGACGCCTGTCGGCTGCACCGCCACGACCGGCGCCATCGCGGCGTCGCTCAAGCCCCTGTCCTTCTCGACCTTCGGCGGCAACCCGGTCACCTCGGCGGCGGCCCTGGCCACCCTGCGCGTCATCCAGAGGCAGAAGCTGGCCGACAACGCGCGCGCCCTGGGCGAGCGGCTCCACGCGGGCCTGCGCGATCTGCAGCGCCGCTACACGGTCATCGGCGACGTGCGGGGCCTGGGCCTGATGCAGGGATGCGAGCTGGTGAAGGACCACAAGACGCCCGATCCCCAGTCCGTCGGCCGCATCCTGGAAGGGACGCGCCGCCGCGGCGTCCTCATCGGCAAGGGCGGGCTGTGGGGGAACGTCCTGCGCATCGCGCCGCCCCTGACGGTGACCGGGGCGCAGATCGACGAGTTGGTCGCCGCCCTCGACGCCTCCTTCGCCGAGCTGCCGGAAGCGTAAATCCGACCACAATCGAGGCCTTCCAGGGGGATTCCGTGTCTGCTGACTGCAAGGCGCCCGTGCCGGCGGCGGCGGAGCCGGAATCGCCCGTCCGCGCTCCCGCAGGTGACGGCGCCGGGACTCTGCCGGTCGGCCGCGCCGCGGCGGCAGCCGGCGTCCCGGCGCTCGGCGGAGCGGCGTCGGCGATCGCCCTGGCGCTCACCATGTTCGTCGAGGCGGTCGGCTACGGGATGGTCGCGCCGACGCTGCCGTTCCTGGCGCGCACCGCCGGCGCCGGCGAGGTGCAGATCGGCTTCCTGGTCGGGCTCTACGCCGCGGTCGGGCTCCTGGTCGGCATCCCCTTCAGCACCCTCGCCAGCCGGTACGGGCGCCGGGTCCTGGTCCTGATCGGGCTTGGCTGCCTGACTGTGGCCTCGCTCGGGTTCGTGGTGGCGCCGACTTACGGCTGGCTGGTGGTCGCGCGCTTCGCGCAGGGGCTCGGGGCCAGCGCCATCTGGGTCGGAGCGCTCACGATCGCCGCGGACCTCGCGCCGGACGACTCCATGGGCCGATCGCTCGCGTGGATCACCGGATCCTGGTCGCTCGGCTTCGTCGTCGGCCCGGCGCTCGGCGGCATCGGCAGCGTCCGGTTCCCGTTCCTGGCCTACGCCGTCCTGTCGGGCGCGGCATTTCTCGTCGGCCTCGTTGCGCTGCCCGAGACCGGCCGCCGGGGCGTGCGCACAAGCCTCGCGGGCATTCTCCGCGTCCTCGGCTATCCCGCCGTCCTGGGGTCCGCGGCGGCGACCTTCGCCCTGTCGTTCTTCTACGGCGCCTTCGAGGCGTTCATGCCCCTGCTCGCCGATGAGCTCCACGTCCGGCGGATCGGCATCGGTTTCCTGTTCGCCATTGCCGGACTGCCGAGCATCGTCCTGCCGCGCCTCACCGGCCAGATCGCCGACCGCATCGGGGACACCCGGCTCATCATCGGCGGGCTGGTCTACGCCGCGGCGCTCTGCGCCCTCTTTCTGCCCCTGGTCGGAGCGCTCCCGCTCTGGGCCGTGTTCTTCCTGGCCGGCCTGGTGGAGGTCCTGATCTACGTCCCCGCCGTCGCCCTCCTGAACCGCGGCATGAACAGGGACGAGCGGGTGTACGCCACCGGGTCGCACAGCTACGCCTTCTCCCTCGGCTTCTTCCTCGGTCCGCTCGCCGGCGGCGTCCTGATGCCTCTCGGCAGCTACCCGCTTCTCTTCGCCGCGCTCACCGCCGTCATGATCGCGGGCGTCGTCTGCCTCGTCCGCCTGCGCGCCCGGATCGAAACCGCCTGAAATTCTTGCCAAGAACGCGTCGAGGCGTTAACTTTCTCGGCGTAAGATGGCGAGCGTGAAGGACAACAACAGGAAGAACGACACCGAGAAGACCGCCGAGACGTCCGCGGCGGTCGAGACCGCCAGGGAAACGCCGGTCCCCGAGGCCAAAGAGGCGCCGAAAGAGGCGCCGAAGCCGCCCACCCGCTTCCTCTTCATCTCGAAGTTCGCCCTCATCCATGATCTCGCCTGGCAGGTCCAGAAAGAAGGGTTCGAGGTGAAGTACCACATCATGTCGAAGGCCGACCGCGACGTCGGCGACGGTTTCGTGGAGAAGGTCGATCGCTGGGAGGACTTCAAGGACTGGGCCGACGTCATCGTGTTCGACGATTGCGAGTTCGGCTCCCTGGTCGAAAAGCTGCGCAAGGAGGGGAAGGCGGTCATCGGCGGCAACTCGTACACCGACAAGCTCGAGATGGACCGCGATTTCGGCCAGGAGGAGATGAAGGCGTCCGGCATGACCACGCTGCCGCGCTGGGAGTTCACCTCCTTCGACGACGCCATCGCCTTCGTCAAGGAGAACCCCGGCCGCTACGTGGTGAAGCCGAGCGGCCGCGCCCAGAACGAGAAGGTGCTGTCGTTCGTCGGCCAGGAGGAGGACGGCCTCGACGTCCTGTCGATGCTCGAGCATTACAAGAAGGGCTGGGCGTCGAAGATCAAGGTGTTCCAACTGCAGAAGTTCGCCAACGGCGTCGAGGTGGCGGTTGGCGCCTTCTTCAACGGCACCGATTTCATCATGCCGGTGTTCATCAACTTCGAGCACAAGCGGATGTTCAACGACGAGATCGGCCCGCAGACCGGCGAGATGGGGACCGCCGGCTTCTGGTTCGGATCGAGCCAGCTGTTCAACCAGACGCTGGCCAAGATGAAGGACCGCCTGGCCGCGGCCGGCTACACCGGCTACATCGACATCAATTGCATCGTCAACTCGCGCGGCATCTACCCGCTCGAGCTGACGTGCCGCTTCGGCTATCCCACCATCAACCTGCAAATCGAAGGGGTCCTGTCGAAGTGGGGCGATTTCCTGCCCGCCGTGGCGCGCGGCGAGCCGTTCAACCTGCGCACCAGCCGCGGCTTCCAGATCTGCGTCGTCATCGCCGTGCCCCCCTTCCCGTTCATCGACCCCGACGCCTTCCGCAAGTTCTCCGAGGACGCCGTCGTCCTGTTCAAGAAGCCGATGACCGAGGGCCTCCACCCCGGCGACGTGCGCCTGGTGGAAGGGGACTGGCGGCTGGCCGGCAACTCCGGCTACGCCATCGTCGTCACCGGCTCCGGATCGACGATGGAGGACGCCCGCCGCGAGGCCTACAACCGCGTCAAGAACATCCTGATCCCCAACATGTTCTACCGCACCGACATCGGCGAGCGGTGGATCCGCGAAGGCGACCTCCTGCAGACCTGGGGATACCTGTCCTAGCGCCGGGCCTGCCGGCCGGGCCCCCCGTATCATTATTAG
>JACOUZ010000010.1 GCA_016177515.1 Acidobacteriota bacterium | reverse complement strand
TTGGGGAACTCGAGACGCACCTGGACGGTGCGGGTCGCCGCGTCCAGGACGGGATAGACGAGCCCCACGCGCCCCCGGATGATCCGTCCGGGAAGGTAGGAGAGGCTCATCACGGCGGGCTGTCCGGTCCGGAGGAAGGGAAGCTCGTACTCGTACACCGAAGCCACCACCCATACGCGGGACAGATCGGCGATGTCGATGAGCGTGGTGTTGGCCTCGATCCTCTCGCCGTGCGTCACGTTGCGCAGCAGGACGTGCCCCGACATCGGGGCCTCGAGCGTCACGGTCCGGGAGGCCTCTCCGCTCGCCGCGAGACGGCGGATCTGTTCTTCGGTCAGGTCGAACAGGAGCAGACGCCGGCGGGCGCTCTCCAGGAGCTCTTGGGCGCGCTCGGCCGCCTCGGGAGGCGCTCCGTCCCTCAGGGCCTGGCGGCCCCGGAGCGCCACCAGGTACTCCTCCTGCGAGGCGAGGAGCTCGGGGCTGTAGAGGCTCAGGAGGGTCTGTCCCTTGCGCACGTATTCGCCGGTGGCGGGGGAATAGAGCGTCTCGATCCAGCCGGCGACCTTGGTATGGACGTGGTGCAGCCGGGTCTCGTCCACCGCCACGCGGCCCACGGTCTTGATGCGGCGGATGAACGGGGCGCGCCCGACGATCTGCGTCGCCACACCGATGAGCCGCTGCTTGCGATCCGGAATCCTGACCACGGCATGGCCTTCCACCGGGGACTCCTGTGGGGAAGGCTCCTCCATCTCCACCGGGACCATCTCCATCCCCATCGAGTCCTTCCCCGGCCGGTCCGAGATCTCGCCGGGGATCATCGTCGAGCGGTAGAGGATCTTTTCCCCGGCGGGTCCGGCAGCCGAGGGCGCGGGAGATTCGTGTGCAACCTCCTCCTCGATCGGGACCATGCGCATGTGGCAGATAGGGCAGTCGCCGGGACGGTCGGATCGCATGGCCGGGTGCATCGGGCAGAAGTACCGGTCCGTCCTCGCCGCGGGCGCCGGGACGCCGGACGGCGCGGCGCCCGGCCTGCGCGTCTCGGCTCGCTCCCCGTGCAGGCGAAGCCACGCGGTCGTCATCAAAAGGGCCAGAGCGAGTGACGCCGCCGAAAGGACGAGCAGGCGCTTAGCGGTCGGTGCCATGTTGACCTCCTGCGCCGGCGGCGAGGGGCGCGCCCGCGGAGCCGGCCGGCGTCCGGATCAGATAGGCGGCCAAAAGCGGTTCGAGCGCGGCGAGGGCCCGCAGCCGATCGGATTCCTGCGCCGCCAGGTCGATCCGGGCCTCCAGGAGGGCGGCGAGGTCGTTCAGGACATCGAGAAACCCGATGCGCCCCGAACGGTAGGAAGCCTGGGCCGACTCCAGGGTACTCGCCGCCAGCGGGATGATCCCCTGCGCGGACAGCGCCATCAGCCGCTCAGCCCTTCGTACGCGGGAGACCATCTCGCGAACCGACCCCCGCGTGCGCGCCAGCAGGTCGGCGAGCTCGTGCTGCGCCGCCGCGAGCTCCGCTTCCTTCTGCCCCACCGCCTGCGCCTGCTTTCTGGCCCGGTGCAGGGGCAGGCGCACTCCGAACGACCCCATCACCATGGGATCCAGCCCGCCGCGGTTCTGATAGGACGCCGACCAGCTGAAATCGGGCTTGAGATCGAGCCGCGCCAGGATCACGCCCGCCTCGCCGCCCCGCACCGCCGCTTCAAGGGCGCCGACCTCCGGCGAGGCCGCGACGGCCGCCTCCTGCAAGGCCTCCTCGTCCCCCGGGAGTCTGCCTTCGGGCAACGCCTCCGCCGGCCCGATCGGGATGCCGGCGGCGCGCCCGATGGCGGCGTTCAGCCGCGACTCCACCGCGCGCCGGTCCTCGGAGACGCGCGCCATCTCGGCCTCCAGGCGCAGGATTGCGGTCTGGGCCTTCAGCACGCTCTCCTGGATTCCCTCACCGACCTCGTATCGCCGCCGGGCCGACTGCTCCAGGAACACCAGGGCGTCACGGATTTCAGACAGAACGGCGAGGGTCCGATCCAGACGGCGGAGGTCGGCGTAGGCCGTCAGGACGGCGGCCCGCACCTGGAAGCGCACGCCATCCCTGTCCCTCTCCGCCCGCTCCACGGCGTGCGAAGCCACCTCGCCGGCGAGGCGCAGCTTTCCGGGATAGGGGATCTCCTGCATCCAAGCCAGAGACAACCCGGAGAACTCGGTTTCGCCGAAAGTCAGTCGCGAGACTCCGTCGTTCACGTAGGACAGGCTGACCTCCGGGTCGGGCGGTGCGCCGGCCTGGTCCGGCATCCGGCGCGCCGCCTCCAGGCGCGCCCCCGCGGCGCGGATGGCCGGGCTCAGTGCCTCGGCCTGGCGCAGGAGGTCTCCAAGGTCCGCCGGGGGAAGCGCCGGCCCCGGGGCATCGGCCCCGAACGCCAGGGCCGGCAGGAGCGCCCAGAACGCCGGCATAGTTGATCTCATGCAGCACCTCGATCGACGCGCCGCCGCCGGCCACCGGGCGGCCGCGCGCGAAATGGAAATTCAATTCGGTCGTGCGTGGATGGTCAGAGACGCAGGGTAACGCTCAGCGCAGAATCGAGGCGTTGCGGAGGTAGAGCGGGACCGAGCCGTCGCGGGGCGGCGGATACCGGAGGTGATCGGCGAGCGCCAAGGCGATCGGACCGCCCGCCGGAGCCGGAGTCCCGAGGGTCGCCGCCTGCGAGCGCTTCTCCGGACCCGGGCCCGCGGTGCGGATTCCGGCACCGGCCGTCCTCTCGGGGAAGCCCGGTGCCGGATCAACGGTGCAGCAGGCTGCGGCCTTCATCCCGAGATCGCAGCGCGTGGAGGTCTTGCAGCAGGGCATCGCACGAGCGGAGGCCTGGGCGCAATACAGGGCCGGCCCGCCCGCCGTGAACAGGGCCAGAACCGCCACACGCGACAGGACGCCATGCAGTCCACGCATGCCGTCAATATACACGCTGCCGGCCCGCCGGGCAAACGGGAAACCGGAGTGATGGTGCTAGACTATGCGGTCTCCTGGCGGGGCCGGTGCATGAAACAGAAGGGAATCAGGAAGATCGCGGTTCTGGGGGCCGGCAAGATCGGCGAGAGCCTGATCGGCGGCCTGATCGACGCCGGCCTGGTGGCGCGCGACCAGGTGGTGGCGACCGCGCGGCACCAGGAGCGCCTGGACATGGTGTCCTCCCGCTTTCGCGTCGCCACGACGCTGGACAACGCCCAGGCTGTGCGCGGCGCGTCGGTCGTCATCCTGGCCGTCAAGCCGCAGGCCATGGAAGAGGTCCTGGCCGGCATCCGCGGGCGCATGACGCGCCAGCAGCTGGTGATGTCGGTCGCGGCTTCCGTGGACACGGCGTTCATCGAGAAGCGGCTCGGGCCGCGCGTCCCGGTGGTGCGCGCCATGCCGAACACGCCCTGCCTGGTGCGCCAGGGGATGACCGTCCTGGCGCGCGGGCGCTTCGCCGACGCCCAAGATCTTGAGGTCGCGCGCCGCATCTTCGAGCCGCTCGGGCGCTGTCTGATCCTGGAAGAGCGGCACATGGACGCCGTAACCGGGCTGTCGGCTTCGGGCCCTGCCTACATCTACGTCGTGATCGAATCGCTCGCCGAGGGCGGCGTGAAAGTCGGCCTGCCGCGCGACGTCGCCACGACGCTGGCGGCGCAGATGGTGCTCGGATCGGCCACCATGGTGCTGCAGTCGGGCGAGCACCCGGCCAAGCTCAAGGATGTCGTGACCACCCCCGCGGGCTGCACGATCGACGGCCTGCTCGAGCTCGAGGAGGGAGGACTTCGGGTGACACTGATCAAAGCCGTCGTCAGGGCCACGCGGAGGGCCGCGGAGCTCATCCGCGGCTGAGGTCCACGGTCCGGAGGATCAGTTCCGGATACCCGGGTTCCTTGTTTCTGGTATCCTCCTGCCCCTGTAGAAGAAAGGAGGCGGAGAGGCAGGTCGGAGATTGTGTGTGTGCGAAGAGATCCAGCATTCAATTCGATCGGCTGCCGGAACCCAGCCGACTAGCGAGAGGAGGAGCAATCCAGCTATGAGCAGACGGAACAGCATCGTCGCCACCGCTGCCCTGGTGTGCATCGCGGCGGTCGCCTGCGCCAAAGCGCCACAGGAAGACATCTCCGCCGCCCAGGCCGACCTCGACAAGGCCCGGGAGGCGCAGGCGGAAACCTGGGCCCCGAACGAGTACCAGGCGGCCGACTCCGCCTGGAAGGCCGCCAACGATGAGATCCAGGCCCAGAACGCCAAGTGGATGAAGAACTACGACAAGGCCAAGGAGCTCCTCACGAAAACCAAGGAAGAGGCGGCCAAGGCCGCGCAGGCGGCCGTGGCCAACAAGGAGCAGGCCAGGACCGACTCCGAGGCGGCGGTCGCCGCGGCCGACACGTCCCTCAAGGCGGCCGAGGCCGGCCTGAAGGTCGCCCCGGTGACGAAGGACTCCAGGGCCGATCTGGCGCTGTTCAAGAGCGACGTCGAGAACCTGCGCGGGACCCTCGAGCAGGCGCGCCAGGCGTTCGCCTCCGAGGACTACAAGAAGGCGCTCGAGAGCGCCAATTCCGTAAAGGACAAGGCAACGTCCATTGCCGACCAGCTGGAGCAGGCCAGGCAGAAGAGAGCTGGCCAGGCCAGGAAGTAGTCACCCGGCCCTCCACGGCGCCCCGGCCCGCCCGGCGCGGGCCGGGGTCCTCTGCGGTCCCGTCCATCCAATCCGTCGCGGAATGCGGCCCAGCCTGATGCTTGGCCTGGCTCCCTGGCGGGGGTGGTTCCTGCTCGCGGTCCTGCCCGCTCTGGCCGCGTGCGGCCGCCCCCCGCTCGAAGACCTGGATGCGGCGCGCCACGCCATGGCACGGGCCGCCGCCGCCGAAGGCGTGTCCCGCGCTTCGGCTCCCTGCGCCGCGGCCAGGGAGGCGCTCGTGCATGCGGAGGCCGAAATGCGACTCGAATCGCGCCGCCGGACACTGTCCCGGGACTTCGAGAAGGCCGGGCGCCTCATGTCCGAAGCCCGCATCGCCGCGGAGATCTGCGCCTACCAGGCGGGGGCGGCACGGGCCCGCATCCGGGCACGCTCCGGGGCGGCAATCCAGGATCTGACGGCCTCCCTGCCGCGCGTCCATGCGCTGGCCCGCCACGCGTGGGACGGGGAGAGCGCCGACGCGCTCCTGCAGGCCGAGGTGGCCCTGGGAGAAGCGAAGGCCGCGTTCGCGAGACAGGATTACGAGAGGGCCGGAGAGGCCGCGGACCGCGGCCACGCCCGGCTCGCCGGAGCTGTGGCCGGCCTCAACCGCGCCTTCGATGCGCTCCAGCAGAGCCCCCAGCGCGTCGTGTGGAAAAAGTGGGTGAAGCAGACGCTCGCCGAGAGCGTGCGCACCGGCAGGCCTGTCATCATCGTCGACAAGCTGCGCCGCCAGCTCCGCCTGTTCCGGGGAACGGACGAGGTGGCTTCTTATCCGGCCGATCTCGGGATCGCCGGAGTGGCCAGCAAAACCCAGGCGGACGACGACGCGACGCCCGAAGGTCGCTATCGCGTCACCGAGATGCGCGGCCCCGGCCAGACCCGGTACTACAGGGCGCTGATGCTCGATTATCCGAACGCCGAGGATCGGGAGCGGTTCCAGAAGCTCAAGCGCAGCGGCCGCGTGCCGAGAGACAAGGGGATCGGCAGCCTGATCGAAATCCACGGCCACGGCGGGCGGAGCCAGGACTGGACGAGAGGCTGCGTGGCCCTCGACAATGACCAGATGGACGATCTGGTTCCCCGGGTGCAGGTCGGGACCGCGGTGACGATCGTCGGGACGATTCCGGAGGAGGCGGTGCCATGATCGGCCAGGTGCCGGACGCTGCCGCTCCCGGACGATCGGGCCGGCGGCGCACCTACGCGCTGCTCCTTCTCGCCGGCGTCCTCCTTCTCGCCGGCGGCCTTCTGGTGCGCGCGCGCCTGCAGCTGCTTCGAACATCCCCGCCCGACGCGACGCCCCTCGGCCCGGCCGGGCAAAAGGAATACCGCGCGTTGCGACAGAGGGCGGCGGCACTCGAGAAGCAGATCGCGGCGCTCCGGCCGAAGGGCACCTACCTGATCATCGACGCCGGCCGCAACCTGCTCACGCTGGTCAAGGATGACAGGCCCGTGCTCGAGGCGGTCTGCTCGACCGGAAGCGGCCGGGCCCTTTCGGATCCGGTGAAAAAGCGGCTGTGGGTGTTCGACACGCCGCGGGGGGAGTTCGACGTCCGCGCCAGGCATCCCCATCCCGTCTGGGTCAAGCCCGACTGGGCGTTTCTGGAGGTGGGCGAGCCGATCCCGCGCGATCTCGCGGCCCGCCTGGCGCCGACCGAGCTGGGCGACTACGCCATGGACCTGGGCGATGGCTACCTGATCCACGGGACGCTGTACGAGCGCGCCCTCGGACTGAGCATCACCCACGGCTGCGTTCGACTCGGCGCGCGCGACCTCGACGTGGTGTACCACAGCGTCCGCATCGGCACGCCGGTCTACATCTTCTGATGGAAGGCGCCGGGATGCGTGCCGGGATGCTTGCCGTGCTCCTCTTGGCCGCCGCGGGCGCCGGGAGCGCCGCCGCCCCGACGCGCGCCGACCTCGACGCGCTGCGGCGCCGGGTCGCCCTGCTCGAAACCGAGCTGGCGCTCACGAAATCCCGCAAGCCGTATGTGGTCCTGGACGCGCCGGCCCGGCGCCTGCGGTACCGTCTTCTCGGATTGACCATGCGGGAGGTTCCGCTGCAGTCGGTGGAGATGAGCGGGCTGCGGCGTGTGGGAGCAGGAGGCGCGCCGGGCCCGCTGACGCTCGCCGGAATTGTGACGCTGAAGGAGAAGGACGGCGATCCGCGGCTCACGCCGCTGACGCCGGCCGAGATCGAAGCGGGCGCGGCGGACGAAAACGTGGCCGACGCTCTGCCTCCGGAGGTCCCGGGCGCGTACGCGCTGCGGTTCAAACAGGCGGTGGTCCTCCGGATCGAGGGCCTTCCGGAGAAGAAGACCGTCTGGACGAGAGCCGCCTCCTGGTGGCGGCGCCTGCGACCGCGCGCGGATCGGAGCGGCGGCAGGATCCGCATGAGGGTCTCCCTGCACCTGGAGGAAGCGAGGGCGCGCGAAGTCTATCGGTCGCTGGTCCCGGGTGAGCGGCTGGTCCTGGTCCCGCCGGAAGGCTTCCTCCTGCCGGACGCCGGCCAGGAAGCGCCGGGCGGCATCCGATCCGGCAGGCCGGTCAGGCCGCCGGCACCCAGACCGGGTCCGCCGGCGCAGGGCGTTCCGTTCCAGATCCCGCCCCCCGTCGAGCCCGCGCTCGAAAACGGTGGCGCTCCGGCGGACGGGACGGCGCCGGGAAGCGGCGGTGCACCGGGCGGGAGCGCCGCGCCGGGGGCGGAGGGGAGCGAGGATCCACCCGCCGGCCCGTCCCCCGCCGCGGCGCCTGCGCCGGGCCCGGCCTCGAATCCGGTCCCTGCCCCGGCCGAAGAGGCGCCATCACCGGTCCGAGGCGCCCCGCCCGCCGGCGGCGGGGCTTGATTTAACGCCCGGCGGGCACAATCATCCACTGTTGATGCCGCTCGCCGTCGCCGAACTCCGGGAAGATCTCCTCGCGGCCATGGACCGCAAGAACCACTGGGCCTGGCCCCACTTCAACGAGGGACACGCGACGCGCGCCCAGCTCCTTCTGCACTTCGCGCAGGAGTTCGAAGTCTACGTGCGCGACTTCCCCGTGCTCCTGGGCCGCGTCCACGCGCGCTGCCCGCACCCCGAGGTGCGCCAGGACCTGGCGGAGAACCTGTACGAGGAGGAGACCGGGAAGCTGAGCAAGGGCGTGCCGCATCCCGAGCTGTTCCTGATCATGATGGAGGGGCTCGGGTTCCCGAGAGCTCGCTTCACCGGCATCGACCTCATCCCGGAAGCGGCCGCCTACCGCGCCTTCATCGACCAGATCACCACGCGAGGTTCGTGGATCGAGGGGGCCGCCCTGGTCACCATCTTCATCGAGGGAAGCGTCGACGATCGCCGCCGGATCACCACACCCGAGCCGGAGGATCCGGTCGATCTCGAGGCCGAGCTGCGCCGGAACGCCCTGGTGGAACACTACGGCGTCGATCCCCGTTTCCTGGACCTGAAGCGGGCTCACCACATGGTCGAGACCGGCCACCGCAGGATGGCCTGGAAGATGGTCCTCGACCATGCCCGATCCCCCAGGGTCGCCGACCGCATCCGCCGCATCCTCGCCCGCAGCCTCGACCTGTGGCTCCTGTACCGGGACGGCGTGGCCCGCGCCTGCCGGATCGAGCGCCCCTCGTCTCGCTCCCCCGGGTGAAAAACGTCGCGGCCCTCCCCGGCTTCCGCGGGGAAAAAGATCTCCTCGCGCTCCGCGTACGGCAGAAACTTGCGCCGGTGCACCGCCACCGGGTGGCGTGACAGCGGATGGCGCGCCGCTTGCGGTCCATTTCCCGGGGCGTCAGCTCGCAGCGGGCCACGCCCGCTTCGTCGGCGGCCTCTCCTGGCCGCACCGCGCGGGAGCGGTGCACGATCAGGGTCGGGCGCCGATCGACGCGGCGCCTCTCTCCACGACCCCTACGCCTCGCGCAGAGCGCTGGTGATCTTCAGCCGGGCGGCGCGCGCTGCGGGGAACAGGCCCCCGAACAGCCCCATCGCCAGGGAGAAGACCACCCCCGCGGCGATCAGGGGCGGGGTCAGCTCGAAGTTGAAC
>JACOUZ010000257.1 GCA_016177515.1 Acidobacteriota bacterium | reverse complement strand
GCTCGAGACTGGGGATGTCTCAGACGCGGGTTCAGTTGCGGACGAGCAGGAGCGCGCACTTCAGATAGCGCGTCTCGGGAACGGAGAGATGCACGGGATGGTCGGGGGCCTGGCCGCGCATCTCGACCAGGGTGACCTCGCGGCCCGCGTCCGCGGCGGCGTCCTGCAGGACGGCCAGGAACTCCTCGGGGCCGAGATGGTAGGAGCAGGACGAGGTGGCGACGAGGGCCCCCGGTGCTGCCAGGCGGAAGGCGCGCAGGTTGATCTCCTTGTACCCGCGCACGGCCGCGTCCAGCGCCCGGGCGCTCTTGGTGAAGGCCGGGGGATCGAGCACGATCAGTCCGTAGCGCTCTTTTTTCCGGTCGAGATCCTTGAGGAGGTCGAAGGCGTTCCCTCCGATCCACTCGCAGCGCGATTCCATGCCGTTCAAGGCCGCATGGCGGCGCGCCAGCTCCAGGCATTCGGAGGAAATTTCGATGCCCGTGCAGCGCTCGGCCCCCGCGTGCAGGGCGTAGAGGCCGAACGAGCCGGTGTTGCAGAACACGTCGAGAACCCGGCGGCTGCGGGCGTGCGCTTGCAGGGCACGGCGGTTGAGGCGGTGGTCGAGGTACATGCCGGTCTTCTGGCCCACCGGCAGGCGGACCAGGAAGCGCAGATCGTCCAGGACGATTTCGATCTCGTCGGGCACCTCGCCCGCGAGAAGCCCGGTGCGCGCCTCGAGCCCCTCGCGCTGGCGCGCCGGCAGGTCGCTGCGCTCGTAAATGCCGCGCGGGTGCACGGCGTCCTGCAGCGCCGCCACGATGTCGTCGCGCCGGCGGTCCATCCCGAGAGTCGAAATCTGCACCGCCAGACAGGGGCCGTAGCGATCCACCGTGAGGCCCGGGAGCATGTCCCCTTCGCCGAACACCATGCGGCAGGATTCGCCGGCGGGGTAGAAGTGCCGCCGGTAGGCGACCGCCTCGGCGATGCGGCGGCGCAGGAGCGCGGCGCCGGCCGGCTCGTCCCTGCTGCGGGTGAGGAGGCGGACGGCGATGCTCGACGCGGGGTTGTAGTAGCCGCGCCCCAGGAAGCGGCCCCGGTGGTCCGTCACCTCGACCGTATCACCCGGGGCGATCCCCTCCGCCGTCGCGCCGATTTCACCGGCGTAGATCCAGAGATGTCCGGCCTTGATTCTCCGGTCGCGTCCTTTCGCCAGGGCGATCCGCCCCCTCGCCAGGCCAGCCATGGGCGCATTCTATCCAACGTGGTGCCGGGAGTGCGGCCTCGCGGGGCGCGTTGACATCCTCCGGCCTCTCGGGGAGAATCCGGCCCCATGACGGTTGCGATCGTCCTCATCCTCCTCGTCCTGACCACGGTCAACTTCGCATTGGAGTGGATACCGATCGAAGTCTTCTCCCTCCTCGTGATCGTGACGCTCGTGGGGACCGGCATCCTGACCCCGCAGCAGGCGTTTCTGGGGTTCGCCAACTCGGCCATCATCATGATCGCCGGCATCATGATCCTGACGGGCGGCATCATCCACAACGGCGCGGCGGACATCATCGCGCGCACGATCCGGCAGTTCGCCGGCGCGAGCGAGGGCAGGGTGATGGCCTTCCTCCTGCTGGCTGAGAACGTCGTGTCGATGGCGATCAACAACGTGGCGGCCACCGCCATGATGGTGCCGGTGGCGGAGGGGATGGCGCGGCGCTTCAAGGTGCCGCGGGGCAAATACCTGATGCCGATCGCCTTCGCCTCGATGACCGGAGGGATGTGCACGCTGATCGGCACCTCCACCAACGTGGCCGTGGCCGGGGCGATGGAGCAGTACGGCCTGAAGCCGATGAGCATGTTCGAGATGACGCCCGTGGGCGTCGTGGTCGCGGTGATCGGGATCGTCTACCTGATCTGGGCCGCCAACCGCCTGGTGAGGCCGTCGCCCGAGGGGGAGATGGTGGAGGCGTACGGCATCAAGGGGTTCCTGTTCGAGATCATCGTGCACGAGGACGCGCCGGCGGCCGGCAAGACGATCGCCCAGGCCGATTTCGGCCACAAGCTCGGCCTCATCGTCCTGGCGATCGTGCGCGGCGACCGGCGCATTGTTTCGCCGCAGGGCGACGAGGTGCTCCTGCCGGGCGATCTCCTCCTGGTCGAAGGGGAGACCAAGACGATCCCCGCGGTGCTGGGCACCAGGGGCCTGGCGATCAAGTCCATGCCGTCCGTCCGGGGATCCGATCTGGAGTCGGACAAGGTGCGGCTGGTCGAGGCGACCCTCTCCTACAACTCCCCGTTCATCGGCAAGAGCCTCAAGCAGCTCAATTTCCGCCATCGCTTCGATCTCAGCGTCCTGGCGATCCACAGGCGCGGGGCGGTGGTGGTGGACAAGGTGGGGAAGATCCGGCTGCACGCCGGGGACGTGCTCCTGATCTACGGGCGCGAGGAAATGTACGACCGCCTGGGCCACGAGCCGACGATGCTCCTGCTCGAGAGCGTCGTCCTGCCCCAGTACAATCCGATCAAGGCGTTGCAGGCGGCCGTGATTCTGCTCGCGGCGGTCCTCGCCGCCGGGATCGGCTGGCTCGATGCGCCCACCGCCTTCATCGCGGGCGGGGCGCTGGTCATGGTGCTCAAGTGCCTGTCCGCCGACGACGCGGGCAGCTATCTCAACATCCGCTTCCTGGTCATGCTGGCGGGAATGGCGGCGCTCGGGATGGCGATGGAGAGCTCGGGGACGGCCACCTTCCTGGCCCGCTCGATCACCGGTCTGGTCGGCCCGCACAATCCGCTGGCTTTGTTCTCGGTTTTCTTCCTCCTGACCGTCCTGCTCACGCAGCCGCTGAGCAACGCCGCCGCCGCCCTCGTCGTCCTGCCGGTTGCTCTCCACGTCGCGCAGGATGCGGGCCTGGATCCGAGGCCGTTCGTCATCGGAGTGGCGCTGGCGGCGTCCTGCTCTTTCATCACGCCGCTGGAGCCCGCCTGTCTCCTGGTCTACAGCACGGGGCGGTACCGCTTCCGGGACTTCGTCAGGGTCGGGACGCCGCTGACCCTGATCGCCTACCTGGTCTGCCTCGTCATGGCGCCGATCCTCTGGCCGTTCAAGCCCTGAAGGCGCCCGGGGATTCAGATCATCGGCAGCCTGATGCCGGCCTTCCTGGCGAAGGAGATTGCCTCGGCGTAGCCGGCGTCCGCGTGGCGCAGGACGCCGGTGCCGGGGTCGGTGGTGAGGACGCGCGCCAGGCGGGAGGCGGCGTCGGGGGTGCCGTCGGCGACGACCACCATGCCGGCGTGCAGCGAGTGGCCGATGCCGACGCCGCCTCCGTGGTGGACGGAAACCCAGTGGGCGCCCGCGGCCGTGTTGAGCAGGGCGTTGAGGATCGGCCAGTCGGCGATGGCGTCCGAACCGTCGCGCATTCCCTCCGTCTCACGGTTCGGTGAGGCGACCGATCCGGCGTCCAGGTGATCGCGTCCGATGACGATCGGCGCCTTGACCTCGCCGCGCGCGACCAGCTCGTTGATCTTCAGGCCGAAGCGGGCGCGCTCGCCGTAGCCGAGCCAGCAGATTCGCGCCGGCAGCCCCTGGAAGGCCACCCGGTCGCGGGCCAGCCGGATCCAGCGGCAGAGGGCCTCGTCCCCGGGAAACATCTCGAGGGCCGCCTCGTCCGTCCGGTGGATGTCCTGCGGGTCGCCGGAGAGGGCGGCCCAGCGGAACGGACCCCTCCCCTCGCAGAACAGCGGGCGGATGAACTCGGGCACGAAGCCGGGGATGTCGAAGGCGTCCGGGACGCCCGCCTGACGGGCCTCGTGGCGGATGTTGTTGCCGTAATCGAAGACGACCGCCCCCTTGCCCTTGAGCGCCAGCATGGCGCGGACGTGCGCCGCCACGGAGAGCCGGGCGAGCCCCAGGTACTTCCCGGGATCGGCCGCGCGCAGGCGGAGCGCCTCCTGGTAGGGCAGACCGTGCGGCACGTAGCCGTTGAGCAGATCGTGGGCGCTGGTCTGGTCGGTGACCAGGTCGGGCACCATCGGCCCCTCTGCCAGGCGGGGCAGAACCTCGGCGGCGTTGCCGAGGACCGCGATCGACAGCGCCTCCCGCCGAGCCAGCGCCTGCCGCGCCAGGGCGAGGGCCTCGTCGAGGCCCGCGGCCTGCCGATCGACGTATCGCGTCTCCAGGCGCCGGCGGATGCGATCCGGATCGACCTCGACCGCAATCACGACCGCGCCGTTCATCGTGCCTGCCAGAGGCTGGGCCCCTCCCATCCCGCCCAGGCCGGCGGTCAGCAGGAGCCGGCCGGCAAGGCTGCCTCCGAAGTGGCGGCGCGCGGCGGCGGCGAAGGTCTCGTAGGTCCCCTGCAGGATCCCCTGGCTCCCGATGTAGATCCAGGAGCCGGCGGTCATCTGTCCGAACATCGTCAGGCCCTTCCGGTCCAGCTCGCGGAAGGTCTCCCAGGTGGCCCAGGCCGGGACGAGAAGCGCGTTGGCGATCAGGACCCGCGGCGCGCCGGGGTGCGTCCGGAAGACTCCCACCGGCTTGCCCGACTGGACCAGGAGGGTCTCGTCGCCCTCGAGGTCGCGCAGGGACCTCACGATGGCGTCGAAACATTCCCAGTTGCGCGCCGCCTTGCCGGTGCCTCCGTAGATGATCAGCTCCTCCGGTTTCTCGGCGACTTCAGGGTCGAGGTTGTTCATCAGCATGCGCAGGGCGGCCTCCTGCCCCCAGCCCTTGCAGGACAGGGCGGGGCCGCGGGGCGCCCGCACGACCCGGGCGGCGGAAGCGGATTTGCGGTTCATCGCAGCCCTCCGGCGGCCTTCTCGGCGGCGGCGCGCAAGGAGCCGCCGCCGACGAGAGCTTCCACCGTGCGGATGTCGTCCGCCAGGACGCGGTCGCGCTCCATGAAGGGGACGGAGCGGCGCACCGCCTGGTGCACGGCGGCCACGCCGCGGCCGGGCGCGAGCGGGGCCAGGAAGTCGAGCGCCTGGCAGGCGGCCAGGATCTCGATGGCGATCACCTGGCGCGCGTGCCCGACCACCGAGCGCGCCTTGCGCGCCGCGATCGGACCCATCGACACGTGGTCCTCCTGGTTCGCCTCGGTCGGAATCGAATCGACGCTGGCCGGATGGCACAGGACTTTGTTCTCGGAGACCAGGGCGGCCGCGGTGACGTGGGCCATCATCAGCCCCGAGTTGACCCCCGGCTCGCGCGTCAGGAAGGGGGGCAGGCCGCTCAGGGCCGGGTTCATCAGCCGGTCGATGCGCCTCTCCGAGATGGAGGCCAAAGAGGCGGTCGCGATCGCCAGGCAATCCAGCGCCAGGGCCGGCGACTCGCCGTGGAAGTTGCCGCCCGAGAGCACCTCTCCCTCCTCCGGGAAGACGATCGGATTGTCGGTGACCGCATCCACCTCGACCTCCAGGATGGAGCGGGTGAAACGCATGCCGTCGCGGGCGCTGCCGTGCACCTGCGGCAGGCAACGGAGGGAATAGGCGTCCTGCACGCGGCCGCATTCCTCGTGCGACCGGGCGATATCGCCACCCGCGAGGAGGCGGCGCAGGTTGGCCGCGCTCGCGACCTGCCCCGGATGGGGGCGCAGGGCATGCAGCCTCTCCTCGAAAGCATGGTGGCTGCCCTTGAGGGCCTCGAGCGTGCACGCCCCGGCGATGTCGGCCATGACCGCGAGCTCTTCCGCCTCCAGGAGGGCCAGCGTCCCGACGGCCGTGATGAGCTGCGTGCCGTTGACCAGCGCCAGCCCTTCCTTGGGGCCGAGCCGGAGCGGCCCGATGCCCGCCTTCTCCAGGGCGGCCTTCGCCGGCATCCTCTCGCCGCGCAGGGTGGCCTCGCCCTCCCCCAGGAGCGCCAGGGCGAGGTGCGACAGGGGGGCCAGATCGCCGCTGGCGCCGATCGAGCCCTGCTCCGGGACGACCGGCAGCAGATCGGCGTTCAGGTGGGCCAGAAGGGTCTCCACGACCTGGGGCCTTACGCCCGAGTGGCCGCGCGCCAGGACGTGCGCCCGCAGGAGCATCAGGGCGCGCGTGGAGGAGGGCGGCAGGGGAGTCCCCACGCCCGCGCAGTGGCTGCGGATCAGGCTGAGCTGCAGCGTCTCGAGCTGATCGCGCGGGATCCGGATGTCCTTGAGCAGGCCGAAGCCGGTATTGACGCCGTACACCTGGCGGTCGGAGGCCAGGATCGCCTCGATGACGAGCCGGGACCTCTCCATGCGGCGGCGGGCGGGCTCCGAGAGGACCACACGGGCGCCTCCCCGCGCGGCCGCCGCGACCTCCTCCAGGCGCAGGTGCTCGCCGTTCAGGACGATTTCGGGCATTGCGGCGCGGCCTCGCGCGCTGTCGCGGGCAGGGTTTCCACGGACACGGCCGAGTCTAGCACAGCGCCCCGCCGGTCACAATTTGGTAACTCCGCGTGCAAATGGCGCGCCCCGGGATTACCTTCACGCTCGGAGAGATCGGCCTTGATCGTGCGCTGCCCGCACTGCAAGAACATCATCCGCCTGCGC
>JACOUZ010000275.1 GCA_016177515.1 Acidobacteriota bacterium | reverse complement strand
CTCTCAGAACTTCAGCAGCGCGCCGAGATCGCGGGCGAGGCCCGCGTCGAGCACCTGCAGCCGCTCGTACTCCCGGCGGGCCCGATCGAGGTGTTGCGCGGCGGCCAGGGCCAGCGCGAGGTGATAGCGAGCCGGGGCGTTGTCGGAATCGATCGAGATGGCGCGGGTCAGGGCATCGGCCGCCTCCGCGTAGCGGCCGATGGTCCCGAGCGCGACGCCCATGTTGAGGTGGGCGAGGAAGAGGCGCGGGTTCAGGGCGGCGGCGCGCGCGAAATCCTGGATGGCGGTCTCGGTGCGGCCGATCCGGAAGTGCCAGGCCCCGCGCTCCATCAGCAGGACGTCGGATTCGCCCGCCAGGCGCGCGGCCTCGTCGAGCAGGCGAAGCGCCCGATCGGCCTGGTCGTCCCTCGTCAGAAGCAGCGCCTGCGCCAGGAGGCCTGCGGGCGTGGGCGAGGGATCACTCTCCTGAGGCCGGTCCTCCGCCGGCGTCGAGACAAGCGGCCGGCCGGGCCGCGCGGCCGCGGCATCGATCTCGCCGCGATCGATCGGCAAGGCGCAGGCGAACAGCCGGTCGGCCCCGGGTGGCGGCGGGAGGATCGATCCCACCAGCCGCCGGCGGCTGTCCAGGAGAAAACCTGACCCGGCGCCCCCGCCGTCAGGGATGCGGATGCGCAGGACGTCCGGACCGCCCCGGGTCGGAAACGTCCGGTCCAGCAGCGCCCGGTAGACGCGGCTGCGGTAACCGTCCCGGTTCCGGATGCCGATGAGGGTGTCGCCGGCCGCGGGCGGGGGCAAGGCCCCCGGCACCCCCGCCTCACAGGCGCTAAGCCCCGGCGCGCGCAGGAGCATGAGGTCGCGGCCGGGATCCACGAGCAGGACCTCCGTCACCTCGACCTCGCCGGCGGCTCCGGCCGGCCGCCCGGAGGTGCGCGCCCCGGCGTCCGCGGCCGGCCCGGACGGCAACGGATCGGGCGCCGCCAGGAGACGCTGCCAGCGCGACATCCCCGGCGAGGCGGTGGACAGGGACGCCAGCACCAGCCCCGGTCGGTCGAGCGCGTAGGCCAGGGTCTGCAGGACGGTGTTGCCCGAAGCGTCCCGCCCGGAAAGCTCGAGAACGCAGGAGAGCGGGCCGGGCCCCTGGACCGTGCCGGCGGATGCCGCATCGGCCGCGTCGAGGCAGGGGGAGGACAGCACGAACGCGACCCCGGCGCCAAGCATGAAGGCACGGTTCGGCCGCACGGACCCCTCCTCCGGGCTGCAACCGGCTCCGCCGTGGGGGACGCGGCCGATGAGCGGACTCTGGTTTTCGTTGCGGTGCTGCGCTCTCCATCTACGCCACGGGGGCGCCGGCGTCAAGGAGTTTTTTCAGCCCGCGTAAGGGCCACCGGGATGGCCGGACCCTCGCGCCGCCGGGCCGCCTGGGTGAGCGCCAGGAAGGGGGTGGCGAGGTAGCCTGCCTGGAACAGGAGGAATATGGGCAGTGACGCATAATGACCGGAGAGGATGGCCCAGGCCCCCGCGGCACTGAAATAGATCCCGACAAGCAGCTCCACGGCGGTCCAGGCGCGTCCGCCGGGCGACCGGTAGGCCGTGCGCCTCCAGTCTCCGGACCTCCCCACCAGCCGGTGCTTCGGAGTGCGCGCGAAGTCACGCTGGCGGCCGAGCAAGGCGGCGCAGACCGCCCGGGCGTTGTTCAGCCCGAGACCGACGCCGACGCACATCAGGATCGGCAGATCGACCAGGGGGCTTCGCCGGTTTTCGCGCACCTCGCGCCGGGCGCACAGGTAGAAGGTCGTCACCGAGAGAGTGGAGAGGAGAAACAGCGGCAGGTCGAGGCCGATCGTTGCGCCCAGGCCGACCGCCCGGCGGGCGATGGTGGCGGGGAGGATGAGGATGGCCAGAAGGACCATGAGGGCATGAGAGGCGTTCGAGGTCAGGTGGATCAGCGCCTCGATCTTGACCGGCAGCGGCAGACGGCAGCGCAGAAGCCGCGGCAGAATCTTCATCCCGGTCTGGATCGATCCCATCGCCCAGCGGTGCTGCTGCGCCCTGAACGCGGCGATGTCCGCCGGCAGCTCGGCCGGGGCGACGACCTCCGGCACGAAGACGAACTTCCAGCCCCGGAGCTGCGCGCGATAGGAGAGATCGAGGTCTTCGGTGAGCGTGTCGGACTGCCAGCCTCCGGCCGACTCGATGCAGGCGCGCCGCCAGATGCCCGCCGTGCCGTTGAAGTTGAAGAAGCGGCCGGCGCGGTGCCGCGCCGCGTGCTCGATGACGAAGTGGCCGTCCAGGAAGATCGCCTGGCTGCGTGTCAGGGCCGAGTAGTCGCGGTTGAGATGCCCCCAGCGCGCCTGCACCATGCCGGTGCGCGGATCTCCGAAGTGGGGGACGAGGTCCAACAGAAACGTCGGTCCCGGCAGGAAATCGGCGTCGAACACGGCCACGAGCTCGCCCCGCGCCTGCCGCAGCCCTTCCGCCAGCGCCCCCGCCTTGAAACCGAGCCTGTGGCCGCGCCTGATGTGGCGGATGTCGTGACCCCGGCGGCGCATCTCCTCCACGACTGCGGCGGCGAGGGCCGGGGTGTCGTCGGTGGAGTCGTCCAGCACCTGGATCT
>JACOUZ010000274.1 GCA_016177515.1 Acidobacteriota bacterium | reverse complement strand
GTCGGGAGTGTGGACCGCATACAGGAAATCGACCGCCCGATCGCGCCCCCGGTGGCAGGGCGTGCAGCCGAACTTCTCGATCGGGTGGGGGGACGCCCCGCCCAGGAAGAGATTCAGCTTCGGGTGCGTGCGGAAGGGGAGCGCGTCCTCCTCGAAGCCGGCGCGATCGGCGGACAGGTGGCAGGTCTGGCAGCGGTCCGCCCGGGGGACCCTGGCGAAATTGATGTCGATCGGCACCTGGTCCAGCACGACCTGGTGGATCTTGAGCGTCGGGGCCACGAAATCCAGGAGCGGGGCATTGAGGAGATCGATCGCGACCTTCATGAGCCCGGACGGCGCCACCTTCTCCATCCTCTTTTCGAGCCGGGCGATCCCCGCGGTCAGCTCGTCGATCTTCTTCCGGGCTTCGTCGGCGCGGCCGGTGAGGGCCCCGATGGCCGCCTGCGCCTCGGTCCTCTCCCTGTCGTGGACCAGGAGCCGGATCCGCCTGTCCTCGAGCTGCTTCTCCAGCTCTTCCATCTCCTTCTTCATGGCTGCCGCCCGCGCCGAACCGGCGTGGGCCGCCTCTGCGTAATCGAATTTCCTGGCGTCGAAGGTGGATGTGATCGTGCGGAAGGCCAGGTCGTCCCTGTAATTCGCCGTCTCGACCTCGCGCAGCCTCGCCCGCGCCTCCTCGAGGGCGCCGGCGTGCCCTTCGGCTGCCTTCTGCGCTTCGGCGATCTGGTCCTTGAGGGCCGCGAGCGCCTGCTTGTCGAGGGCCTCCTCGGCCGCCTGGATCTGCGCCTTCGTCTTATCGGCCTCCAGCCGCTGGAACCTTTGCTGGTATCCCTTCCAGCCGCGGCTGTAGTCCTCGTAGACCATGGCCCCCATGGCCAGGAACAGTCCGACGCTGCTCGCCGCGAACAGCACGTTCAGCGCCTTCATGTTTCTCAGGTATTCGTCGGTCAACTTCGGCACGGCCGCCTCGGCTGTGGAGGGAGCGGGGTCCCCGCCGCCCTCAGATGTTGAAATAGATCTCCGGAATGGTGACGATGTAGTGCATGTTCAGCGTCCAGCGCAGCATCATCTTGATCGGCAGGCTGAGCATGGTCAGCCCCAGGAAGACCATGGTGTGGAAGCGCGCCGGCCCCATCTTCTCGTAAAAGCCCTTCAGCCCCTTCTTCGCGAGCAGGGGCGGCAGGCCGAGGAAAAACGCCGCCACCAGGAGCAGCCCGAAGCTCTCGCGGATGAGCGGATTTTTCGGCAGGGCCGTCCCCAGCAACTTGACCCAGATGATCTGCGACAGGTCGATGTTGATCAGAGGCACCAGCTTGTGCGAGTCCCACTGCTCGAACGGGCCGAAGAAGTTCTGGTTCGGCCCGCGCAGGAATGTGCCGATGATGATCAGCCAGACCCACAGCACGACGAAGCCGAAAAGGAAAAGGGTGATCTCGGTCTTGCGGTCCTTCCACGTGAAGTAGCCGTTTCCCTTCGGGTTCCGGTCGATGTAGGGAATGGCGCACAGCCCCACGATGATGAGCCCGGGCAGCAGCACGCCCGCGATCCAGGGGTCGTAGTACACCAGCATCTCCTGCAGCCCGAGGAAGTACCAGGGGGCCTTGCTCGGGTTCGGCGTCTTCGCCGGATTGGCCGGCTCCTCGATCGGGGCCTTCAGGAAGATCGACCAGAGGATCAGGAAGATGGTCCACAGGATGAGGCAGATGAACTCGGTATGGACCAGGTCGGGCCACACGAGCACCTTGCCGTCGCCGGCCTCCTGCTTCTCGACGATCGGCCGGCCGGCCGCAGCCAGGGCGTCGTTGCGGCGGCCCTCCTTCAGGGCGAACCAGACGAAGAAGGCGACCAGGAAAATCATGCCCGCGATCGGCACGTTGTCCGGCTTCAGGACGATGGCGGCGAAATTCGGATCGAAGCAGGCCAGGACGAACAGGACGCCCAGGATCGCGAAGACGATGCCGCCGACCCTGTCCCGGTAGACGGCCCCGAGGGGCCGCGTCATCCGGCGCAGCCAGGCGGGTCCCATCTCCCCGGGGAAGAGCAGAAGGAAGAACGCCAGAACCGTGAGCGTGAAAAAGCGGGACGGCTCGGACAGCCAGTTGGCGGCGTGCTTGAGCGCTTCGATCATGTCCGGCGTCAGACGGGGCCCGAGATGCCGCCGTCCTTGCGGACGCGCCAGAAGTGCACGGCCATCAGGATCGTCGCGACCAGGGGAATCCCGACGCAGTGCAGGACGTAAAAGCGCAACAAGGCCCCGGCGCCGACGAACCGGCCGGCCAGAAGCGCGAAGCGCGCGTCGTTGCCGGCGTTCACCAGGCTGATGTCGCCGATCTTCAGCAGGCTCGCCCCGGGCCCTTCATGACCCAGGAGCGGCGTGGCGCGGGCCATGTTGGAGCCGACCGTCACCGCCCACATGGCCAGCTGGTCCCAGGGCAGGAGGTAGCCGGTGAACGACAGCAGCAGGGTGAGCACCAGGAGCAGCACGCCGACGTTCCAGTTGAACTCGCGGGGCGGCTTGTAGGAGCCGGTCATGAACACGCGCAGCATGTGCAGCCACACGGTGATGACCATGGCGTGGGCGCCCCAGCGGTGCAGCTCGCGCATCACCCCCAGCGGCACCTGCTCGCGCAGGTCCACGATGTCCACGTAGGCGTACTCGACGGTGGGGTGGTAATAGAACATCAGCAGGAGGCCGGTCGCCACCTCCACGAGGAACAGGAAGAACGTGATGCCTCCCATGCACCAGGTGAAGCGCAGGCGGATGCCGCTCTTGCGCACCTTGACCGGGTGGAGGTGCAGGAAGACGTTGGTGAGGACCGCCAGGCCGCGGTTGCGGGCGGTGTCCGGCGGGCCGTGCCGGAAGATCGAGTTCCACACCTGGGTGTTGCGCGTGTATTCCCAGAGCTTCTTCAACGACTCCATCGCGTCGATCTCCCCGGGGCCCGGCGGCGGGCGCCTCCGACCCTCACGCCCTCAGGAACGACTCCGGATTGTCCCACTCGCCCTTCTCGTAGGCGTAGATTTTCGTCTTGTCGATCAGGATCTGCCCGTCATCCGCGATGACCATCCGGTAGCGCTCGAGCGGGCGCGGCGCAGGTCCCTCGTAGTTGATGCCCGAACGGTAGAAGCCGCTGCCGTGGCAGGGGCACTTGAACTTGTTCTCCGCCTCCAGCCAGTTCGGCGTGCACCCCAGGTGCGTGCAGACC
>JACOUZ010000259.1 GCA_016177515.1 Acidobacteriota bacterium | reverse complement strand
GGCACGAGCCGGCCGTAGGGGTACGGGCCCGCGGGGCGCACCGCGTCGTCCAGGACCCGGTTGCCGTTCCGGTCCTCCGTGCCGGGGTCGAGTCGTAGATCGTGATCGAGGTCCTCGTTGAGGTCGCAGAAACACGAGTAGAGATACCCGTCACCGTTCGTGTCTTCGTTGACGTTGTCGAGGTGCCCGTCGCAGTCGAGGTCCTCCCGCGAATCCCCTTCGCAGCCCCCCAGAATCGTGAGACGCCCGTCCCCGTCGCGGTCCTCCCCCGTGTTGAGGATGCCGTTGCGGTTCAAATCCTCGAAGACATCGAAGACGCCATCCTGGTCGTAGTCGTCGCCGGGATCACGCTCCGAAGCCTCCGGGAACCCGTTGCGGTTGCGGTCGTAGTAGAGGACTCCGTTGCCGTTGGTGTCACGCCCGAGGTTCGGCACCAGCGCCGGTCGCCCGTCGAAATTCGAGAGGGAGGTTTCCAGGGCGGCCATCGGGCTCATGATCGACGTGGCCTTGAGGGTCAGCACGGTCCCACCCGCCCGGGTCGTGTAGCCGGTCTCCTGCCGGGTGAAGCCGTTGAGCCCCTCGTTGAGGAATTCCTGTGGATCGTAGTTCACCGACAGGGTAAGGCGCTGGGTCGTGGTCGCCTGCCAGGTCAGCTTGGCGAACTCGCGGTACTCGCGCAATTCCCGGACGAAGGCGGCGCTCAGGGCGTTGACCGGTTCCTGCTTCTGGATGTATTCGCTGGTCACGAAAAACCAGGCGCGATCCTTGGCGAGGGGCCCTCCGAAGGAGAGGTATGGAAAGTAGTCGTTGAACCGCAGGTCGCGCAGGCCCGCCTCCCCGACACCCGCGTGCAGCCGCGGATCGTCGATCCCGGCGCCGTTGCCGTCAAGGGCGGAGCCCCGCCAGATGAACTTGAAGGCCCCCTCGAATTCGTTGCCGCCGGACTTGGTGATGACGGTCGCGAACCCTCCCTGGGCCCGGCCGAACTCCGCCGTGGCTCCCGAGGTCTTGATCTCGATCTCCTGGATGGACTCGAGGTTCAACTGGGCTCCGACCTTGCCGGTGAGAGGGTCGGTCGTGCTCACGCCGTCCACGAGGGTGACGACGTCGGTGTCCCGGGCTCCGTGGATGTTCGGATTGCCGTCGCCGTCGACGTCGGTCACGCCGGGGGCGAGCGTCAGGATTTCCTGGTAGTTCCTTCCGAACAGCGGCAGCGCATCGATGAACTCGGCATCGAGCCGCGTCTCCGTGGTCGTCTCTTCGAGGTCGATCAGGCCCGGGCTGGCGCGCACCTCCACGTGCTCCCGGAGGGCGGTCTCGGGGTACAGGGTGAGATGGACCGCGCTGATCTTGCCGGCCGAGACGGCGACGCCGGACAGGGTCACGGTCGCGAACCCGGGCAGGCTGGCGCGGACCGAGTAGTCAGGCGCGGGCGGCAGCCCCGCAATCTGGAAGGCGCCCGTCTTGTCGGCGACCGTCCCGCGTCCCCTGGTCCCCGGGCCGCCGTCGCCCAGAAGGATGACCGCGCCTGCAAGAGGGGCGCCCTTCTCGTCCGTCACGAGCCCATGGATGAAGCCGGTCGTCTGCGCGAAGGCGGGCGTCACGATGAGCCCGCACAGCACGATCGCGCGGATCCGATGTTGTCCGGATCGGGTGATCGACGGCACCTGGCTTGCCTCCCCTGCCGTAACGCGTTCGGACAGGCTCCCGGGAGAGTACGCCCATCCCCGGAGCCCCGCAAGGCGATTCTCCGGTTCCGGCAGGACCGCCCGGGTCAGCCGACGACGATGTTCAGGAGCCTGCCCGGGAGGAAGATGATCTTCCGGACGGTGCGGCCTTCCAGGTGGGCGGCGATGTGGGCGTCGGCGCGGGCGCGCGCCACGGCCTCGGGTTCGGAAAGCGACGGCGGCACGCGCAGGCGGCCGCGCAGGCGGCCGTTGACCTGCACGGCGATTTCCACTTCGTCTTCTTCGAGCCACCGCCTCGCGGCCGCCGGCCACGGCTGGCGCCTGGCCTGGCCCTCGCCGCCGAGCTCCTCCCACAGCTCCTCCGAGATGTGGGGCGCGAACGGCTGCAGGAGAAGGGCCAGCGTCAGGCCGGCCTCCTTGATGTACGGCCGATCGGCGTCCGTGGCGTCACGGCAGAAATCCTGCAGCCCGTTGAGCAGCTCCATCAGGGCGGCGATGGGCGTGTTGAGGTGCAGCCGCTTCTCGATGTCGGTGGTGACCCGCTCGATGGTGCGGTGCACCCGGCGTCTGAGGGCGGCCCGGCGCGGGTCGCCCGCGCCCTCGCCGTCCCCGGGCCGGGGAGCCCCGGCCAGCCCGGGGGCGAGCGGCAGGAGCAGCCGCCAGACCCGCTCCAGGAAGCGAAAGCAGCCCTCGACCCCCTGCTCGTTCCATTCCAGGTCCTTCTCGGGCGGCGCGGCGAACAGGGTGAACAGGCGGGTGGTGTCGGCGCCGTACCGCCTCACCATGTCGTCCGGGTCGACGATGTTCCCCTTCGACTTGGACATGGCCGTGCCCCCCTTGAGGACCATCCCCTGGCACAGGAGGTTCTTGACCGGCTCGGCGAAGCGCACCAGTCCCAGGTCGCGCAGCACCTTGGCGAAAAAACGGCAGTAGATGAGGTGCATCGTGGCGTGCGTGATGCCGCCGATGTAGAGGTCGATGGGGAACCACGAGGCGATCGTCGCCTGGTCGAACGGCGCCCGGTCGTTGCGCGGATCGGCGTAGCGGTAGAAATACCAGGCCGAGTCGAAAAACGTGTCCATGGTGTCGGTCTCGCGGCGCCCGGCTCCCCCGCAGCGCGGGCAGCGGGCGTTGACGAACGACGCGACCCGCGCCAGGGGGGATCCTCCTTCTCCGGTCAATGGAACATCCTCGGGGAGCAGGACCGGCAGATCCTTCTCGGGCACCGGAACGGTGCCGCAGTTCGGGCAATCGATGACCGGGATCGGGGTGCCCCAGTAACGCTGCCGGGAGATGCCCCAGTCGAGCAGCCGGTACTGCAGGGCGCCGCGCGCGAACCCGCCGGCCTCGCCGTCGCGCAGCATGGATCGCCGCGCGGAGGCCGAATCCTGGCCGGAGTAAGGTCCGGAGGCGACGAGGCGGCCGTCCTCCACCCTCGCCGCCTGCGGATCGCCCGCCGCGGGAGGGCCGTCGCCGGGCACCACGACGGCGCGCACCGGCAGGCCGTATTTCCCGGCGAATTCGAAGTCGCGCTCGTCGTGCGCCGGCACCGCCATGACGGCGCCGGTGCCGTACTCCATCAGCACGAAATTCGCGGTCCAGACCGGCAGGACTTCGCCGTTGAACGGATTGCGCGCGCGCAGGCCGGTGTCGATCCCTTCCTTCTCCTCCGGCTCCAGGCCGGCGCGCGTCATGTCGCGGGCGTCGATGCGGCGCAGGAACTCCTCCAGGCGCAGGCGCGCCGGGCTCCCGGCCGGGATGCCATCGAGGACCGGGTGACGGGGGGCCACGACGCAGAACGTGGCGCCGAAAATCGTGTCGAGGCGGGTGGTGAAGATCTCGAGGGCCCCGCCTCCGGGCCGGCCCGACGCGTCCGCGATCGGGAAGCGGACGACCGCCCCTTCGCTCCGGCCGATCCAGTTGCGCTGCATGGCGCGCACGCGCTCCGGCCAGCCGACGAGGCCGTCGAGCTCCCTGTCCAGCTCCTCCGCATAGGCGGTGATCTTCAGGAACCACTGGTCGAGCTCGGTGCGCCCCACGGTCGATTCACAGCGCCAGCAGCGTCCCGCCTCCACCTGCTCGTTCGCCAGGACGGTCTGGCAGGAGCCGCACCAGTTCACCCAGCGCCGGCTCCTGTAAGCCAGGCCGCGCTCCAGCATCTTCAGGAAGAACCACTGGTTCCAGCGGTAGAAGTCGGGACGGTGGGCGGCGATCTCGCGGCTCCAGTCGTATGACAGGCCCAGCCGGCGGAGCTGCCGACCCATATAGATGATGTTCTCGCTGGTCCAGCGGGCCGGATGGGTGCCGTGCTGGATGGCGGCGTTCTCGGCCGGCAGGCCGAACGAGTCCCAGCCCATGGGATGGAGAACGTCCCGTCCGCGCATGGCCTGGAAGCGGGCCACTGCGTCGCCGATCGAGTAGTTCCGCACGTGGCCCATGTGCAGGCGCCCCGAAGGGTAAGGGAGCATCTCCAGGCAGTAGAACTTCGACCCGTCCGGCCTGGCCGGCGCCGCGAACGCCCCTTCCGCGCGCCAGCGCTCCTGCCACTTGCGCTCGATGGCGTCGAAATGCTCGCGGTATTCCCCCTGCATGGTCACCTGTCCCCCGCTCGTGCCGCAGACGGCCGGTCATTCTAGCAGGATCGCCCCGGGCCGGTTCCGGGGCGCGGCCTGGACATTGCACTTTCGTAACGCGCAAACGCAGGAAAGCCGAGAACTTGCGGCCACGCGCGCGGAACCTATATTCGCTCCGCCCGGCAGGAACAGGACCGTCGGGACAACGGAGCGCCACCGGCCGTCCGGGTGTGGAGCGGAGCGTCTCGTGCTGAGTGCGGCATCGCCACAGAGGATGCGGGTCGTGGAGGGGGTGATCTCCCCGGCGACCGGGGTGCTCGGTCTCCTCGCCGCCCCCGTTCCCCGGGAGGATCGTCTCGCGGAGACCCTGCGGGCGATCGATCCGGCCGGCCTGCCCGCGCTTCTCGAGCGCATCGCCTTCCATCGCATCGACGGTCTGGCCCACCGGGCCGTCGGCCGCCTGCCGCAGGCGAACGTGGATCCCTGGCTGCGCTCCGCCCTCAGGCGGCGGGCCCAGCGCTTCGCCGCGGCCACGATATCCCAGGCGCTGGCGCTGGGGGAGGTCCTCGAGGCACTCGACCACTGCGGCATCCCGGTGGTGGTGATGCGCGGCCTCGGGACCATCGAATCGATTTACGGCGATCCCTCCCTGCGGCCTTTCGAGGACCACGACCTTCTGGTCCCGCCGGAGAGCAGGAAGGCGGCGCGCGGTGCCCTGCTCAGGCTGGGATTCGACGAGAAAACGCCCACGCTGTTCCGGCGCGGGGGCGTGATTGTCGATCTGCACACCGATCCGCTGGGCGCCGGGCGCCGGCCGACGCGCCAGGCGGCTTTCCCCGTCTCCGTGCGTGACCTGTTCGAACGCGCGACGCCGGGCCGTGTGGCCGGCGCTCCCGCGCTCGTCCTGGAGCCGGAAGACGACCTGCTACTGCTCGCCATCCACCTGGTGAAGCACTCGTTCGATCGCCTGATTCGCATCGCCGACCTGTCGCATTTCGTGTTCCACAAGAGGGGGGTTCTGGACTGGAACGTCCTGGGGCGGCGCGCGGAGTCCTGCGGCGCCGCGAGGCTCCTCACCTGGGCCCTGGAGGCCGCAGGGATCCTGGGAGTGGGCGTGCGCGCCATCGATCTGCCGGCGGCCGGAGGGGGCGGCACGCTCGAGCGCTACCTGATGGGGCGCGCGCTGGCGCTGCGCCCCCTCCCCTATTC
>JACOUZ010000258.1 GCA_016177515.1 Acidobacteriota bacterium | reverse complement strand
CTTCTGCAGATGCTCGTGCCCCCGGTGCAGCGGGTTGGCGGTCTGGAAGGCCACCACGGTGTTCCAGCCGCGCACCTCGTGGAACAGGCGCCAGGCGTCCTTCGGCTCCAGCCGGTGCTTCTCGAACGGACCCCAGTGCGTCTTGTCGAGGAGATCGATCGGCCCTCCGAGGGAGAGGTCCCCGAGCCGGCGGAAGATGGCGTCCACTCCCGGGTGCCGCCTTTCGGTGGTCCCGAAGAGCTTGTGCGCCCTCTCGTTCCTGTCGAAGGCGTACTTTTCCTGCACGTGCAGTATCGCGACAGGTGTCCCGGTCTGGTCGGCGAGGGCGAGCGCGTCCCCTTCCTTCGCGCGGTCCACAACGCGGCGGCCTTCCTCGTCGGCCGGCGCCAGCGTAGGAGGCAGCGTCCAGGGCGTGCCGTCGGCCAGCCGCCCGCGGTCGAGGATCGAGGCGTAGTCCCTGCTTCCCGGGTAACCCTGAAGGGGGCTCAGCACACCGGTGGCGATCATCTCGAGGGTGACGATCTGGTCGAGCGTCAGGGTCAGCCTCGGCAGCCGGGATGCCAGGTCTTTCGCCCGGTCGCGGGCCGCCCCCGCGAGCACCCGATCGACCAGCTTCCCGCCGACCGGGGTCGGACCGGAACGGGCCGCCCGGCGCGGCGCCGCGGCCTCCGTGATTACGACTTTGTCATCCTGCATGAGCTTTCCTCTCTCCCCAAATGAAAAACCCTTTCCGGGGAGCCGGAAAGGGTTCTGGCATTTTGCCTTTCAGTCTGCCTTTGCCGCCCTATCCCCCCGAAGCCGGACGCCGCCCGCTGCAACAGCGGCGACAGCCTGCCCCGCCGGCAAAGGATCCTGGACGGACCTGGATCTCCCCCGGCAAGTCGTTGAATCGGGACATCATGCCGTTTTGGACCATGAAACCCGGACCCTCGCGCTCCAAGGTTGGATCCCGAACTATACGGTGACGGGGCGCGCCTGTCAACGAAGTTCCCGGCGCGGGCCTCACCGGCGGCGGGCGTGGCCGCCCGCGATGGGGACTTCATCCTCAGGGCGCGCCTGGAAAAAGTGCTTCGATTGGCTTCGGAGAGGGTCCGTCCGCTCCCTCTGAGATCGCTCCCCCCGGGAGCCGGCCGGGAGCGGGGCTGCGGGTTGGGCAGGTGACGGTGCGGCCCGCTTGCGCTCGCGCGGCCTTCTCGAAGCGCGCCGGAGTGCCCGCGTCTTTCAGCGGGCCCGGCGCGCGAGAGAGAGGCGAGCCGGCGTGTAGGCCGGGCCGAAAGCGCTCCCCCTGATCTCCAGCGGTAGCCCCGGCCGATCCGCGCCGGCGGAGCCGTGCCGCGCGAGCGCAAGCGGGCCGCGCCGCCGGCGGGGCGACGCTCAGCCCAGCTCCTGGAAGAGCGCCGGGTCGTCGGTCATCAGGCCGTCGCAGCCGAGGGCCAGGAGGCGGCGCATCAGGCGGACATCGTTCACCGTCCAGAAGCAGATACGCAGGCCCAGGCGGTGGGCCAGGCGGACGCGGCGCAAAGCGGCGAGGCGGACGTGCGGGTGCACGGCGTACAGTCCGACCCGCCGATGCGCCGCGCGCAGCCCCCGCAGCGAGCGCGAGGCCAAAAAGCCGAGGCGGACGTGCGGCATGCTGGCGCGCGCCGCGTGCAGCGCCCGCGGAGAGAAGGAGGAGACGATCACCAGGTCCCTGAAGCCGGTGCGCTTCAGGGCCCGGGACACCGCCAGGGCCACGGAGGCCGGGTCGGCCGCGGCACGGCCGGCCGGCGCGGCCCGCCGGCGGCGGCCGGACGGCTCCTTGATCTCGATGTTGAGGCCGCACCGGCCGCGCGCGCACTCCAGCGCCTCCTCGAGGGTCGGGATGCGCTCGCCGCGGAAGCGCGAGGAGAACCAGGCGCCCGCGTCGAGGCGCCTCAGCCGGGAGCAGGCGAAGGACGCGACGGCGCCCCGTCCGCTGGTGGTTCTCTCGACTGTCTCGTCGTGGATGATCACCGGCACGTGGTCCGCGCTCAGGTGGACGTCGCATTCGATGAGGTCCGCCCCCAGCCGGATCGCTTCCCTGAATGCGGCCAGGGTGTTCTCGGGGGCGCGCGCCGAGGCGCCGCGGTGGGCGATGCGCAGCAGGCGCCCCGGTCCGGAGTCCCGCCGGGCGACGGGGAAGGGGCGCGCCGCGGAGGGGCCGGCCCTGCTCAAGAGGCCTGCGCCTCGCCGGCGGCCCGCTCCTCCCGCTTGCGGTCGTGCGCGCCCAGCAGCCGCTTGCGCAGGCGGATGGTCCTCGGGGTGACCTCGACCAGCTCGTCGTCGGAGAGGAACTCGATGCAGTCCTCGAGCGACATGTTGCGCGGCGGCGTGAGGCGGATGGTCTCATCCGACGTCGAGGCGCGCATGTTGGTGAGGTGCTTCTTCTTGCAGGGGTTCACCACCAGGTCGTTGTCGCGCGAGTGCTCGCCGATGATCATCCCCTCGTAGACCGGCACGCCCGGGCCGAGGAACAGCGTGCCTCTGTCCTCCAGGTTGTGGAGCGCGAAGGTGACGGTGGTCCCGGGCTCCTTGGCGACGAGCGCGCCGCGGGTGCGCGACGGGATCTCGCCGCGGAAGGGGCCGTACTCGTGGAACACGTGCGACATGATGCCGGTGCCGCGCGTCTCGGTCAGGAACTCCCGGCGGAAGCCGAGGAGGCCCCTGGCCGGGACGGTGAACTCGAGACGCACCCGGCCGGTGCCGACTCCGCCCATGTCGGCCAGCTCGGCGCGCCGCCCGCCCAGCATCTCCATCACGCGTCCCCGGTAGGTCTCGTCGAGGTCGAGCACCAGGTACTCGATCGGCTCGAGCAGGGCGCCCGTGCCGTCCCGGCGCAGGATGACCTGGGGCCGCGACAGCTGGAACTCGTGGCCCTCCCGGCGGATCGTCTCGGCGACGATGGCCAGGTGCAGCTCGCCGCGCCCCGAGACCTTGAGCGCGTCCGCCGAGCCGGTCTCCTCCACGCGCAGGGCCACGTTGGCGCGCGCCTCCTTGAGCAGGCGCTCGCGCAGGTGACGGGAGGTGACGAAGCGGCCGTCCTGCCCGGCGAACGGCGAGTCGTTGACCGAAAACTCCATCGCAATCGTCGGCTCGTCCACGCGGATCGGCGGCAGGGCGTCGGGCGCCAGCGGGTCGGCGAGCGTCTCGCCGATCTGGATGTCCGGGATGCCGGCAACCGCGACAATCTCGCCGGCCGCGGCCTCCTCGACCCCGATCCGCTTCAGCCCCTCGAACGTCTCCAGGCGGGTCACCTTCCAGGTCTGCACCGTGGAGTCGAGCTTGAGGATCGCGATCGGATCGCCCAGGCGGATCCGCCCGCGGTAGATCCGCCCGATGGCGATGCGGCCGACGTAGTCGTTGTAGTCGAGGGTGGCGATCTGCAGCTGCAGCGGCGATGCGGTGTCGCCCGGCGGCCCCGGCACCCGGTCGATAATCAGGTCCAGAAGGGGCCGGACGTCGGTGTCGGAGTGCTCCAGCTCGAGCCGCGCGTGGCCGAGCTTCGCGGAGGTGTACACGTGCGGGAAATCGAGCTGCTCGTCCGCCGCCCCGAGGTTCAGCATCAGCTGAAACACCTCGTCGAGCACCTGGTGGGGGCGCGCGTCCGACCGGTCGATTTTGTTGATCACGACGATCGGGCGCATGCCCAGCTCCAGGGCCTTCTTCAGGACGAAGCGCGTCTGCGGCAGCGGTCCTTCGGCCGCGTCCACCAGCAGGAGGGCGCAGTCCACCATCCCCAGGATGCGCTCGACCTCCCCCCCGAAGTCGGCGTGCCCCGGCGTGTCCACGATGTTGATCTTCACCCCGCGGTGGCGGATGGAGGTGTTCTTGGCCAGGATGGTGATGCCGCGCTCGCGCTCCAGCTCGTTGCTGTCCATGACGCGCTCGACGAGGCGCTCGTTGGCGCGGAAGGTCCCGGTCTGCTGCAAGAGGCGGTCCACCAGAGTGGTCTTGCCGTGATCGACGTGGGCGATGATGGCGAGGTTGCGGATGTCGCCGCGCCGGGCGTGTCCGTGCACGGATCTCCTCTCAGGAAAGCGTGGATTATAGCGCCTTCGGGGCCGAACCGGCCCGGACGGCTACTCGATGGTGAAGCGGGGCCTGGGAGTGGCGGCGCGGATCAGGGCGCGGCTCCCGGCCGCGCGCGCCGCCTTCTTCTCCATGAGCAGCTCGCGCGTCGCGTTCTTCAGGAAGTAGAGATCCACGATCGTCAGCCCCGCGAACATCTTCTCGATGTCGCGGTTCTGGTAGACGTACCGCGAGAGCGGCGGCCCCGCCTGCCCGTCGCAGGCCACGCGCCCCTCGTCCAGGACGCGATACCGCCGCGGGGCGTCCGGGCCCTCGGGGCGCCGGGCGTGGAAGTACCCCAGAAGCAGGCCGCCCGGGCGCAGGACGCGGCGCGCCTCGGCCGCCAGCAGGCGCATCGCGGCGGCGTCGTAGAAATTGAAGATGTCCCAGGCGACGATGGCGTCGAACGTCTCGTCGGGAAAATCGAACCGGGTCGGGAGGGCCGCGTTCCTCGGCTTCGTCGGAGGCGCCTCCGCAAGGCGTCGCGCCGCCTCGCGGGCCGGAGGCCGCGCCGACAGGCGGGATGGAAACGTGCGCGGCGGCAGCACGATGCGGCGGGTCGGACGCGCTCCCGGCCGCGCGGGCGGCGACGCAAGGCCCGGGCCGTGCGCCATCGGCGTGCCGGGCGACGCCATCCCGCCGGTCGCGGCCGGGCCGTGCGCCGCGGGGCCGCCGTCGGTGGCGTGGACGATCCCGCCGCGCGCGGGGGAATCGTCGGGCGCGGCGGCCGGATCGGAGCCGGAGACGCTCCCGCCGCCTTCCGGCGCGGCCGATTCGGCGGCCAGAAGAAGGTCCTCGACCTGCACCTTGCAGCCGCGCTGCGCGAAGAACTCGATGTTGGTGCCGCACAGCCGTCCCAGATCGAGGAGGCGCGGCCTTTCTATCTGGCGCAGGCGCTTGAGGAACCTCGGCAGGATGTGGGACACGACGCCCGGCCCGGACGGCCCGTCCATCGCCGATCCGTCGCGTGAGGAGGACTTGCGGAACAGGTGGAGCATGACCTCTGTGCCCCTGCTGCGCCCCCGCCGCCGCGCTGCGGCCGCCGCGCCGGGGCCCGCGGGCCCCGGGGCGGTCAGGCGCGGGGGCCGGCGGTTACAGGCGGGTGCCCTGGATCTTGAGGTCGTCCTTCATCTCGGGAATGCGGCGGACTTCCTCCGACTTGCCGGGGGCCGCAGCCTTGCGGGCCGCGTCGGCGCGCTCCATGTCGACGCTGCCCTTGAAGTGGGCGCCGTCCGCGATGGTGATGCGCGGCGAAGCGATGTCGCCGGTCAGACGCCCGGTCGGCGCGATCTCGACGCGCTCCTTGGCGTGGGCGTTGCCCTGAACGTCGCCGGCGATCACGATGGTGTTGGCGTGGAGGTCGGCCTTGATCTTTCCGTTCGGCCCGATGGTCAGGTTGTGGTCGCGCAGCTCGATCTTCCCCTCGACACGGCCATCAATGGTGAGGTCCTCGTCGCCCTGCAGCTCGCCCTTGATCATGATCGATGGTCCAATGTTCACGATGCGGCCTCCCTTCGCCGGGTCGGGTGTATAAACCGGATGAGCTGACGACTCGTTGGGGCGACCGACGGTATCCCTCTTGTCCCACATGGACACCTCCCTGAAAGACCCGGTGGCTTCCGGGTGGATCGTTGATCCCCGCGCGACAGACAGCCTTCACCCCCGAGGCGGGCGGCTGGCTGGTGTCGACCGGCCGGCACGTGAACCGGGCGGCTGCGGGAAGGAATCGAGGGAGCCGATGCTCCCCACGGGATCACTCGGAACCGTTCTTCACTATGATGGCGCGGACTCTAACACACGGTCCGAGGAGCGTCAAGGCAACGAAGCCTTGTCTGATCCGTCCGCACCCACCAATATATATATGGCGCCGGGCGAGGAGGCAAGTTTTTGACGCTGCCGAAACCAGAATGTGTTCGATTCCGCGGCTGATCGCCGCGTTCTCGGCCGTGATCGGCCTGGGAGCCTGTCCGGGAATCGGGCTGGGCCGCATTCCGGACGCCGTGGGGCCGGATGCGACGTCCTCCGCCGGCCCGTCCACGGCCACCGACCCCGTCCTTCCCCTTCTGGCGGAGGAGGACTACGCGCAGTCGCGGCGGCGCATCCAGGACGCGCTGCGGCAGAACGGCGACCCCTGCCGGGCCCTCGGCGCCTACGCGTCGGCGCGCGACTCCCGCGTGCGCGAGCACGCCGTGCGCGCGCTGGCCGATGCCGGCTGCGCCGATTTCCGGGCGTACGCCGGATACGGCGCGGACCGGGATGCCTGGGTGATCGACGCCGTCATCCGCGCCGCGGAGCGCCACCTGATGGCCGGCGCGGTGCCGCTGCTGCTGAGGTGGCTCTCCGATCCGCGCCGCATCCTGGGGGAGGAAGGGACCTGGACCATCGGCGACACGGCGCACCGCGGTCTGCAGGCGATTACCTGCCAGTCGTTTCACTACGACTCCGTCGCCTCCGCCGACGACCGGCGCAACGCCCTGACCCGCTGGCGGCAGTGGTACCTGGCGCACCGCGGGGAGCCGCGCGACGCCTGGGTGAAGGCCGGGATCGAGCGGGCCCGCGACTATGCCGCGCGCGACTACGGTCCACACCGCCTCGAGGGGCTGCGCCTCCTGGCCCTGATCGGTGAGCCGGCGCTGCCGGCCCTGCGTGATCTTCTCGGGCGTTCACCGGGCGACTTGCGGGCCGATCTGGCGTGCCGGCCGGAAGAGCCGCCGCGCCCGACCGACCAGGTCCCGTGCGCCCTGGTCGTGCGCAACGTCACGGCGCGCCACGTGGCATTCGCGCCGCCGCCCGGAGGGCCGGAGGTGCGCGTCACGCGGGACGAGGATCCCCCGGAGAGCGGGAAGGGCGCCCGCCGCCCGGCCAGGGCGTCCGCCCCAGGCGCCGGGCCACCCGCCCCCGGCGCGGGCCCGGCCGCGCGCGCGGGGGCCACCCTCGCGGCGCTGGCGGCCCGTCTCGACGACCTGGCGCCGGGGGAGGTCCGCCGCTACGAATTCGCGGTCGGGCCGGTCGCGGCACCCGGGCGTTACAGGGTCCGCGCCACGCTGTCGGACCTCGCCCTCGACTTCACATCCGGCCCCGCTCCGGTCCGCGCGCCGGCGGCGATCGAGACGGAAACGATCGTCCCATTCAATCTTTAGACGGACCCGTGGGCGTCGCGGGCCTTCCCCCTCAGAACAACGAAGAGGCCAGGTGCAGCGTGTTCTGCACCCAGAACAGCCAGTGCAGCGCGAGGGGGGCGACGGCGCCTTCGTGGGAATCGAGGGTGAGGGAGTTGTTGTTGCGATCGAGGTCGAGGGCGTAGACGCCCCGCGGATCGATGGTCGCCCGTTCGGCCCGGGCCCCCCGCTCGTAGGTGAAGCGCTTCCAGGTGGCGCGCGCGTCCCAGGTCTCGCGCACTTCCTCGCCGTTCTCGAAGCGCACCACGAGATCGACCGGCAGGACCACATCCCCCGCGCGGGTCACGATCACTTCGGTCTCGTGCGTCTTCGGTCCGCCGGCGGCCGGCCCGGCACGACGGTCGATCGGCCCCTCGCCGGCCCGCGCCGCCGGCAGGAGGCCGCGCGGCCCGGCCGCCTCCCGGCTGCGCAGCGAGTCGACCCCGAAGTCGAGCGTGCCGGACCCGTAGAAGAGCTGATCGATGTACGGGCGCAGGTCCAGGCCGGGACGGGCGCGCGCGGCCGCGTCGCGCAGCACCTGGAAGAAGTCGCCGCTCGACGGATGGGTGAACTGGAAGCGCCGGACGTATTCGCGCAGGGCTCCGTCCAGCGCCTCCGTGCCGATCACGCGCCCGATCGTCTCGAGCGCGACGTCGGTCTTGCTGTAGACCGTGTCGGTGTAGGAGCCCGGACGGAAGCCCCAGGAGGGAGCGACGATCGGATCGTCCCTTGAGACGGAGGCGTACGCCTCCTTGCTGCCCAGGAAGCCGCCGTCCCCCATCCCCGGAAGGTCGAGGGCGAACGGGCCGACCGGATAGCCGAGGAGCCCGCCTTCGACCGGCCGGAACGGCGTGGTATGAAAGCCGATGAGCTGATCCAGGTCGAGCCGCAGGCGCCCGAGGTTCAGCTCCAGCCCTTCGTCCAGGACGCGCGAGGCCACGTAGGCGGCGAGCCCGTCGGCGGTCCGCCCCGGCCGCGGCGGATACTCCTGCTCCATGACACGGCGGGTGACGTAGGTGTTGATCCCCTCATCCAGCCACGGCTCCTCAAACTCGTTGGTCGCCACGATCCCGTACCAGAACTGGTGGCCGAGCTCGTGCAGGGTGACCTCCTGCGGAGCGGTGTAGAAGCGCGGCAGGAACCAGGCCATGGAGGTGGTGAACAGCATCGGGTATTCCATGCCGCCCCCGAGCCCCATCGGCAGGTCGTCCACCACGATGCGCGGGTAGGGGTAGGGCATGAGGCGGTCGCCGTAGTAGCGCAGCCCCTGTTTCACGGCGCCGAGGATCATAGGCGCCATGCGGCGGCGGTACGGCTGGTGCACGTAGATGATCTCCACGGGAGACGAGGCGTAGGGCCCCCCGGCGTACGTCTGGCGCTCCACGAGGGCGTTGCGGTCGGCGATCCAGGCGAAATCGTGCACGTCTTCGGCGCGGTAGGTCACGGTGCGCGTCCCCCCCGGGCCTTCGCGCGGCGCGTCCGGGACGCCGGTCGCCTCGACCACGTACACGCGGGGGGTGGTCAGGGTCACCTTGTAAGTCCCGAAGTCGGCGAAGAATTCCGAGTAGCGCGAGAAGGGATAGATCTTCCATCCGGTGTCACTGAACACGGCGAGCTTCGGGAACCACTGCATGACGTCGAAATGGTCGCCCCAGCGCCCCATGCGGTGGAAGGTCCTCGGCAGGATGGTCTCCCATTCAACCTCGACGCGCACCGACTCGCCCGGCCCGACGGGCGACGGCAGCGGCAGGCTCATCACGGTGTCGTCGATCGCCGCCTGCGCCGTCAGGTCGGCGCCGCCGGCCAGGCGAACGGCCGAGACCTTCATGGACCCCCACGACTGCTCGCGCGCCAGGCGCTCGACGCGGCGGCGCCCCGCCTCATCCGACCAGGGCATGCCCCGCATGTAGGCGCTGTGGGTGTTCGAGAAGGCGTTCGGATAGAGGTGAAACTGCAGGTCCCGCATGAGGGCGCCCGTGGCGTTTCTGTATTCGATCGTCTCGCGCCCGCGCACCAGGCGGCGCTCCGGATCGAGGGACGCCTCGATGTCGTAGGCCGCCACCCTGGGACTCCACGGCCGCGAGGCGGCGGCCGGCCCGGCGGCCTCGGCGGGCGGCGCGGAAACCGCGAGGGCGGGGAGGGCGAGCAAAGCGATCATTCCGGCGACCGCCCCCGCAGGGGCCGGCGTCCCGGAGACCTCGCCGGTTTCCGGGGCGGGAGCGCCGGTCGCGCCGCGGTAGCGGGCCATGAGCGAGGCGAATCCGGCGACCCGCAGGAAGTGGCGCAACAGCATGAGAAGCTGCTGAAAGGCGACGAGCAGGACGATCGATCCGGGCGGCAGAATCGCGTGCCCCGCCAGCACGTAGGGCGCGAACAGGCCGAGGCCCAGGGCCAGGAGAACCGCGTAAATCGCCAGGATCGACCCGGAGTGGCGGGCCACGAACCCGGCCGAGGTCAAGAGCGCCCCGACCATGTGGGTGCGGTTCTCGAACGCCGTCAGGATGCGCGCCAGGTCGAAGACCGCCGCCAGAAGGAGCAGGAGCGCGAGGATCAGCCCCTGCTTGCCGCGCATGGCCCAGAAGGCGGCGACCTCGTGGTCGGACTGGTCGAACACCAGGACGATCAGCCGATTGAGCCCGCGGTTGATCCAGTACACCGAGGCGAGCGCGACTCCCAGATAGGGGATGATCCTGAGGTAGCGAAAGGCGAAGCGGCCGCACCCTCCCAGGAAACGCGGCAGGAACGGGGCCCGCGGCGGGCTCCTGAGCGTGTCGATCGCCCCGCCGGTCAGAAGCGCCGTCAGGATGGCGTACAGGAGCGCCCCGAACGCCAGCGTCTGGTAGTGGACCAAAAGCGCCGCGCGGTTCGCAGACAGGAAGTCCACGATCGCCTCGAAGCGGAACGACGACGCCAGCTCCAGTCCGCTGGCGCTCCGGCCGAGGGTGTTGTCGATCAGGATGGCCATCGGCGCGGCCAGGAAGGCGGCGGCAGCCAGGTTGGCCAGGTAGAGGATCAGGGTGATGCGGTAGTGCCGGGCCGCCTCGGTGAATCCCTGCCGCAGAGAAGGGACGATCACGAGCGCTCCGATCCGGGATGCCGGCAAAATGGGGGCCGAGTCTAGCCGACGGCCCCGGGGCGGTCAACACGGACGGCTGGCAGGAGGGACTTCCGGAGCGGGACCGGAGGGATGCTCCAATCCCAACGTATCCTCTTTGATTTGAGGAGGTTTGGTCCGCAAAATAGTGAAGATCTATTACCTTGCTTGGGGGTTATCTGGGAGACGTAATTTATTTCTTGACAATAACGGTTTTGACCGTAATCTCATGGCGTAATAGCAATACGGTCCGGCTCCAAAGGCTTTAAAAACGGTCGCCGGTTTTTCAGGGGCTTTCCGGTCTGCGGCGAACCAGGACGGTTCCTGACGGCGACCGACCTCAGCTCCCTCCCGCTGGCAGGACTGGCTTCCTGCCCGCGTCGGGGCGATGGATCCCAGGGCTGGTCCATCGCCCCGGTTTCTCATCCAGGCCCGGCTTCTCCGGCGTCGGCCCTGGTGGTCCGGCTGCCCCGCCGGATGCGGCCGGCTCCGCGTTACCGCGGGGGCCGGCGATCTTCCTCCCCGCGGTCGTCGTCCCGGCTGTGGTCGTCCCGGCGAGCGCCGACAGGAACCGGCGATCCAGAAGGTGCTCGGCCCGGATGTTCGACAGGGCGCGCAGAAGAGACGACTTGATCCCGCCATGGTCGGCCTCGAGCCTCGAAAGCAGCAGCTTCATCTGCCGGCGCTTGAGCGAATTGTCGCCGCAGGCCGGGCAGGCGCAGCAGATGACCGGGAATCCGGCCTCCGCCGTGAAGCGGATGATCTCCTCCTCCCAGACGTAGCAGAGCGGGCGAATCACCGTGTTCCTGCCGTCGCGCGCCCTCAGGATGGGGGGCATCGAGCAGATCTCGCCGTTGAAGAACTGGCTCATGAGCAGGGTCTCGAGGAGGTCGTCGGCGTGGTGGCCGAGCGCGATCTTGTTGCAGCCCAGCTCGGGGGCCAGACGATACAGGACGCCGCGGCGCAGGCGGGCGCACATCGAGCAGTGCGTATCGCCGAGCGGCATCGTGTCGTCGATCACCTCGGCGATGTTGGTCCGCTCGACGTGGTAAGCGAACCCTTTTTCCCTGAAGTAGCGTTCCAAAACGTCCGTCTGGAATCCGCGGTACCCCTGATCGACGGTGACCGCCAGCAGCTCGAATCGGACCGGGGCGCGGGCTCTCAGGTAATCGAGCAGGTGCAGCATGGCGTAGGAGTCCTTGCCGCCCGACATGGCGCACAGGACCCGGTCGCCGTCCTCGATCATCCGGAAGTCCTCGATCGCCCGGCCGACGCGCCGCGCCAGCGGCTTCAGCAGGCTCCGGGGTGAGCCGCCTGCGGTTCCCCGGCGCCGGCGGGGGAGCTCGATCTGCAAGAGGCTCGACATGCGGGTCATTATAGATACGAATTCCTCTTGCAGGACGCTCATTTTTTGCGAATCAAAGTTATGAAGGGAATACCGCATTGACATCACGGAGCGCATTTGTTATAAGCGAACAAATTACTGGGCCGAATGAGCAGGTTTCTGCAACGCTAGTTCCGGGAGGTCGTGATGAACAAGGCGGAATTGACTGCCAGGGTGGCGAAAGACACCAGGATGACCAAGGTGAGAGCGGCCCGGGTCATCGACTCTCTTCTGGAGCACGTCATGAAGACCCTGAAGAGAGGTGAACGCGCCAGCCTGGTCGGATTCGGAACCTTTACCGTCACCAGGCGCAAGGCCCGAACCGGCAGGAACCCGCAGACGGGGGCCCCGATCCAGATTCCGGCGCGACGCGTGGTGCGGTTCACGGCCGGAAAGTCGCTGAAGGCCGAAATCCGCTAGCGCGAGAGCGCCCGGGTCGGGGACGGCGGGCGCGCCGGCCGTCCCGCGGCATGATATCTTCGGCCGTGATGAGACCCGGCCTGCGCGCCCGCATCACCACCCTGCTTCTGCTCCTCAGCGTGGCACCGCCGTGCGCCGTCGTCTGGATCATCCGGGGGCGCGTGCTGGCGCTGGCGCGCGCCGAGGACGAGGGGCGCATCGCCGACGCACTCGCGGAATTCGAGGCCGCCATCGCGCGCGAGGGAAAGGACGCGGACGAGGCCCTCGAAAGCGTGGCCCGCTTCCTCGAGAACGATCCCCGGTTCCGGGGCATTCCCGCCGCCGGCCGCGGGCCCTCCTTCCCCGCGGACGCGGCGGCCTCCCTGATGGTGGACGCCAAACTCGACTGCCTTTCCATCCTCGATGTCGCCGGGACCGTCCTGGCCTCGGGTCACGCCCCCGCGAGCGTCGGCAGCGCGGACCGCCGGAGGCTCGGCCTGCGCGCCTCGACCTCCTCGTTCATCGAGGAGGAGATCACCCCCGGGATCGGCCGGGTCCTGACGCTGCAGTCCCGGCGCGTCGCCGCGCGCGCCGGCCGGGAGATCCACCTGGTCGGGGGACGTTTCCTGGACGCCGAGTTCCTCGGGCGGCTGTCGCCCGGCGGCACCGTGCGCGCCCTCCTCCTGGATCGCGGCGGCGCCATCCTGAGCGCCAGCGACCCCGCCAACCCGCCCCCGGTGCCGGCCGGCTGGCGGGGCCCGCGGGCGGGCCGCGGGCGCATCGACATCCGCGGCATTCCGCACAGCTACCGGATGATCCCCCTGCACGACCATGAAGGACATGCCATCGGATCGCTCGTGGCGGCGGTGTCGATCGCGAGGGCGGAGCGGTTGTCGTCCTCGCTGGGCACGATCGCCGTCGTCGTCGTGGCGACCGGCATCGGCGGCTCGCTCCTTCTGGGGTTCGTCCTGGCGCGCGGCGTCACGGGGCCATTGCGACGCCTGGAGGACATGTCCCTGCGCATCGCCGCCGAGCGCTACGAGCCGGTCGAGGGAGTCCAGGGCCCGGGTGAGATCGGGGCCCTGGTCTCCGCCTTCAACCGCATGGCCCGGAGTCTGGCCGAAAGCCGCGAGCGGCTGCGCCAGACCGAGCGCCTGGCCGCGGCCGAAGAGGTGGCGCGGCGGGTGGCGCACGAGATCAAGAACCCGCTGTCGCCGATCGCCCTGACGCTCGAGGGCCTCGTCCGGACGCGTCAGGCGAGGCCGCGGGAGTTCGACGCCGCCTTCGACGCCGCGGTCCGTACGATCCAGGAGGAGATCCAGAGGATCCGCGGCATCCTGGAGGACTTCTCGCGCTTCGGACGCCTGCCGGTGCCGCGGCCGCGTCCCTCCGATCTGAACGAGGTCGTGCACCGGGCGGTCGCGCTGTTTGCCGGATACGGCGACCGGGCGCGCGTGGTGGCCGAGCTGGATCCGGCCCTGCCGCCCGTGTCGATCGATCCCGACAGGATGAGCGAGGCGATCAACAATCTCGTCGGCAACTCCGTGCAGGCGCTTCAGGGGACGGGAGGCACGATCACCGTGACGACCCGCCCGGCGGCCGGAGGGGCGGAGATCCGGGTGAGCGACACCGGCCCAGGACTGCCGGAGGAAGTGCTGCGGCATCTCTTCGAGCCGTACGTGTCCGCAAGGCCCGGCGGCACCGGGCTCGGGATGGCGATCGCCCGGCGCATCGTTCTGGACCACGGCGGCCGGATCGAGGCCGGCAATCATCCCGGCGGCGGCGCCTGTGTGCGCATCCTTTTGCCCTGGGGCGGCCCGGGCGCCGGGGAGGCCGGGGCAGGACCGGCCGCGCCGCGCGGCTCCGGCCCGGAAGGCCCGGCGCCGGACGCGGCGGCGGGAGGGGAAGACGCGTGGCGACGATCCTGATCGCGGACGACGAAAAGAACATCCGCGCCTCGATCGTGCGCCTGTTCGACCTGGAGGGGCACAAGGCGCTCGCCGCGGCGGACGGGGAGGAGGCCCTCGCGATCCTGCGGCGCGACGAGGTCGACCTGGTGGTCCTGGATCTCCAGATGCCGCGGCGCGACGGCTTCGCCGTGCTGGAGGAGATGAAGGCGCTGGGAATCGACGCGCCGGTCATCGTCCTGACCGGCCACGGCAGCATCGAGAAGGCGGTCCTGGCGGTCAAGCGCGGGGCGCATGATTTCCTGGAGAAGCCGCCCGACCCCGGGCGGCTCCTGCTCTGCGCCAAGAACGCCCTCGCGCTCGGCAACCTCAGGAGAGAGAACCGCGAGTTGCGCGGGGCCCTGGCCGCCCGCCACCGGCTGGTCGGGGACTCGCCGGCCATGGAGGGGCTGAGACGCGAGATCGGGCGCGCGGCGGCCGGCGGCAGCCCCGTCCTGATCACGGGGGAGAACGGCACCGGGAAGGAGCTGGTGGCGCGCTCCGTCCACCAGGAATCGGCGCGCCGTGACGGCCCGTTCGTGGCGGTGAACTGCGCCGCGCTGCCGGCGGAGCTGTTCGAGAGCGAGCTGTTCGGGCACGAGAAGGGGGCGTTCACGGGGGCGCTGCGCCGGCAGATCGGCCGCTTCGAGAGGGCCTCGGGAGGAACGCTCTTCCTGGATGAGATCGGCGAGATCCCGCCCCCCTTGCAGGCGAAGCTCCTGCGGGCCCTCGACACCATGGCCATCGAGCGGCTCGGCGGCGAGGGGCCGATCCAGGTCGACGCGCGCGTCATCGCCGCCACCAACCGGGATCTGCGAGCCGCCATGGCGTCGGGCGCGTTCCGCCAGGACCTTTATTACCGCCTGGCCGTCCTGCCGATCGTCGTGCCGCCCCTGCGCGAAAGGCGCGAGGACATTCCCGCCCTGGCGGCCTGCCTGCTGGAGGAGGCCCGCCGGGAGGGGGCGACGCGCGCCTGCGGGTTCTCCGACGGCGCCCTGGCTCTCCTGCAGGCCTACGACTATCCCGGCAACGTCCGCGAGCTCCGGAACCTGACCGAGCGCCTCGCCCTGACGTCGGCGGGAGAGACGGTGACCGAGGAGGACGTGCGCCCTGTCCTGCCGGATGCTTCGCCCGGCGCCCCTCCCGGGGGGCCGCGCGCCACCGGCGCCGCATCCGGGCCCCCCGCCCCGGCCGGCCCTGCGGCCGCGGGAAAGCCGACCCTGAAGGACAGCATGCAGAAGGCCGAGCGGGCCATCCTGCTCGCGGCCCTCGAGCGCAACCGCTGGCAGATGGCGAAAACCGCCCGCGAGCTCGGTCTGGAGCGCAGCCACCTCTACAGAAAGCTCAAGGCGGTCGGCATCCGCCCTCCCGAATAGCTCCCAGGACGCGAACGCGGAATCCGCGAGCCGGTCTGCCGGAGCGACCTGAGCGGCCAGGAAGCGCAAGCGCGCCTGAGCCCTCCTCCTTCCAGGCGTCCCACCGGATCCACGCCGCGTGGCTGCGAGGCGGCGCAGCGTGTCGGCCCGGACACGTCCGCCCGTGGGCCGGAATCCCCCTCGTGACCTCCGGCGCGCCCTGCCGATTCTCCGAAACGCCTGATGCGAAATCCGTTCTGCCCGTTCCGCCTTGCCTCCGGCCGGGCTGGCACCGGTTTCGCTATGAGGCCTGTCCAGGAGGAAACGGACATGAGCATGAACCGGACAGGGAAATTGATCGTGAGTTGCACCGGGGTGGCGCTGGTCGTAGCCGCCGCGGGGATCGTCATCGTCGGAACGCGACCGCGCGACAGATCGGAGGAGGAAAAGCGGACGGCAACGCCCTTCATCCCGGCGGGCCAGATCGGTGGCGCTCCGGAGAGCCTGGCGGCCGGTCCCGTCCCGATCCCGGACTCGACAGGCCCGGCGCCCGGGGTGGTCGTCGACGCCTCGATCGTCGAGAGCCTGGTGCTGCAGGCGGGCGAGACCTACTACGGCAAGGGGGAGGCGTTCTTCAAGGACGGTGATTTCACCTCGGCCACGCGCTACCTCAAGGCCGAAGTCGGAGAGCATCCGGATCGATTCTATCCCTCCTATCTCCTGGGGCTGTCGCTCTGGAGGGACGGAAAGCTGGACGAGGCGGCCGCGGCGCTCGCGAGCGCGGCGGCGCTCGACACGCGGTCGGTCAAGGCGCGGGTCAATCTGGGGAGGGTGCTGAACGACGCGGGCCGTTTCGGGGAGGCCCTCCAGTCCGTCGACGAGGCGGTGGCCCTCGGGCCCGATGACTCGCCGGCCCACAACGTTCGCGGCCGCGCGCTTCTCAACCTGGGCCGCCGGGACGAGGCGATCGAGGCGTTCACGACCGCCATCGAAAAGGATCCGGCGAACGCCCACGCGCTGAACAACCTCGGGTACGCCCTGATCCAGGCCGGCCGCTTCGCCGACGCGGTGCCGTACCTCGAGGAGGCGGTGCGCCTCAAACCCGCCGCCGGCTACTTCCAGAACAACCTCGGCATGGCGTACGAGCGCACCGGGCTGACGGATCGGGCGGTCGGCGCCTACCGCGCCGCCGTCGAGGCGGGCGGGTCGGAAGCCGCGGGGCGCAACCTCTCCCGGCTCGCAGGGACGATCGACGAGGGGAACTGATCGAGGATCGCGCGCGTCCTGCCGCGCAACTTGCTTGACGAAGGGCGGCGCCTATATTAGCCTTGCGGTCGCGTTTCGAGGAGTTACGACAAGGGGGTGGCGGCCACGCCACCCCCACTTTCGTGCCGGAGGAATGACGGACTTATGGACATGTTCCTGCTCTTCGTGGTCATTTTCCTGTGCGTGATGTTCGGCCTCGGCGTCGGCGCCCTGGCCCTGTCCCTCCTGTTCAAGCTGATCCTGAAGATCTCGCCGCGCGGCGCCCCCCTGGCCGTGGCCGCCGCGGCGTCGTCCTCCACGCCGAGATCCTAGGGACGACCCGCACCCGGGCCATTCCACTCGTGTAACGACGAATTCGTAGTCCTAGCGCCCCTGGACCGCGGCTTCGACGGTCGCGGGTCGCGGCGGTTCGCCCAGGAGGACGTAGAACAGGTTCCCCTGGAAGCCGCGATGGGCGGGCAGAAGCCCGTGAGTGGCACAGAAGAAAAACGTGGAGGCGGTGGGGGAGGGAGGAGACAGGGCCCCCAGCCCCGTGAGCGACCGGGCGGTGACCGTCCCGTCCCCGGGGGCGAGCATCAGGCGTTCCAGCTCGCGCGCGTTGCGAAAGGGCGCCGTGCCGTCATGGAACAGCAGCTGCATGCCCCCCGGCGCCGGGTTCACCACCACCCGGTCGAGCGTCGGGACGCAGTCCGATCCGAACAGATGGATCGGCACCGGCGGCGGGCCGCCCGTGGCCTCGCGCGCGAGAGCCGCGCGGAAGGCGCGGGCCCGATCCAGTGACGCCTGCAGGAAGCGTGCGGCTTCCGGCGGGACCGGCGCGAGCTCCGCCTCGCGCGGGCTCCAGATCGACCAGCGGTTCTCCATCCAGGTCCTGGCGTCGTACAGGTCGATCGCCACCTGTCGGCCCTCCATGTCGATGAAGTGCCCGTTCTCGCCGGCCGGCAGCAGCTGGTACACCGAGGGCATGGTGAACAGCTCCCGCGGCGACAGGGTTCGGGAGATGCCGTTGTTCAGGATGCGGAAGGCCGACATCGTCCCCTGGTGCGGCGTGCCGATGGCCACGATCCTCCCGATGTCGGCGGCCCCTGCCCAGGTCACGGCGGCCTGCTCCGGGCGGTCGAGGACGTCCGCCGTGCCGTACTTCAGGAAGTACTCGGCGATCAGGCCGCCCATGCTGTGCGCCACGATGTCGAAGCGCATCCCGGGCGCCTTCAGACGGGCCTTGATTCTCCGGATCGCGTGCCCCAGGGCGACGGCCGACTCGACGTTGTCGCGCCGCCAGTCGTAGTTGAAGATAAAGACCGTGTCGCCGGACCGCGGGTCGTCGATGTCCCCCAGGCGGTAGCCCCCCACCTCCCGGAGAGAGTCCAGGATCGCCCCGTAGAACTTCACTCCCAGGACGGTGTCGCAGATCGCGTACGGAACCAGGTCGTCCCGGTTCTCGGCCAGAGACGGCCGGTCGATCGGCAGGGCCAGGTCGTCGGGCCTGCCGCGCCTGACCGCGTTTCTCACGCGGCCCCACACCGATTGGTGCGTGTGGAGGTTCTTCATCTTGCTGCCGAGAAAACCGTGCAGGACGATGACCGGGTTGCGCGGCCGGGCGGCGGCCTGCTGGTGGATGCGCGCCATGTCGTAGCGCCGGAAAGCCAGGCAGCCGCACAGGAGAGACACCAGGGCCGCCGCCAGCAGGGCCGTGGCGAAAGCTGGACACTTCGGCCTGTCGGGTGGAGTCGACGCCATGACGCTCCCCGCGCCGCGATCGGGCGCCGCCTTTTCCAATATAGGTTGCCTGTACGTGGCGGGCCACACCGCGGCGCGGTGTGGCCCGCCACGCTCGCCCGGAATCCGTGGCGAGGCCGGCCCCGGCAGCCGGGGAGGCCTCAGATTCCGGGTCTCAGCGGGAAGTCGAGGCGGGCGGAGGGGGCGGGGGAGGCTCTTCCAGCGGGAACTTCCCAGAGTACCTGAGCATCTGCGTCGCCAGGTCGGAGTCGTGGGCGAGCCGGACGTCCTGGACCTCGCCGTCCGCGTCGCGCAGCGGCACGACGTCCGGCATCACGAAGGCGACGTAGGATGGGATGCCAGCCCCGGCGGCCCGCGCCACGATCTCGTCCCGCAGGGCGGGGTCGATGCGCACGGCGTAGCGCTCGGTCAGCTCGCGCGCTGCGGCGTAGTCCCCCTCTCCCTTGATGCGCTGCAGGGTTTTCAGGAGGTCCGCCACACCGCGGCGCATGGCGGCGATGTCCTTGACGCGGGCGTAGGTCTTCCCCTCGCGCTTGACGAACTCGACCGCCCCCGCCGCCTGGCGCAGGTAGGTGACGATGAGGTGCGTGGCGCGCATGTGGTCGTCCTCCAGGACGTCCCCCTGGCGCACCCTCCTCAGCATGTACAGATCGTTGGTGGCGTAGTCCCGGCAGGCGGCCTCGGCCGCCTCGGCCGAGGGCAGGGCCCCTATCTCGATCAGCTTCGGGTCGAAGAAGTGGTAGAGCGCGATCAGCTCGGCGCGCGCCTCCTCCAGGGCCGAGTAGTACTCGCGCAGGTGATCGCGCGGATCGCCCCGGAGCGATTCGGCGACTCTGCCGGAGGCATGCCCGAGGACCTCGTGCATCGTCGTCTGCAGGAGATCGACGGCCGCGCCGTGCTTGCGCGCCAGCGGCCGGTCCTCCGGCAGGAAGAACTCGTCCACGACCCTGGCGTGCACCGCCCGGTTGTGGGAGTCCATCACGTTGACGAGGGACACGCTCTTGCTGCCGTGGCGCTCCCGGATCTCCTGCTCGTTCGGCAGGTTGATGCCGATGGGGGGCATGGGACCCGAGTCGCCGGTGGCGACCAGCACGTTGACGGCATTGGCGATCGGGATCTGGAACCTCTTGCGCTTGAAGCGATCGTCCCAGGGGGCGCTGTCCTCGAAGTGCTGCGCCAGCCGGGCGAGGTCCTTCTGCAGCCGGGTCATGCGGGGATCGACGAAGTGGACGATCCCCTCGTAGGCCCCCTTCTGCCCGCGCGGGTCCTTGTAGGTCTCGATGAAGCCGATCACCGCGTCGACCGGCGGATCCTGCCCGACCCAGGCGATGTTGTAGGCGCGGAACGCCTCCGGCAGCCCGGTGGCGAAATAGTCGATGAGGAGGCCGAGGACCGCGGACCGGTCCTCGCCGGCGTGGGCGCGCGCCTTCTCGAGGAAGCCGACGAGGGTCAAAAGCTCCCCGGCGTAGCGGCCCGGCGGGACCGCCCCGCGGCCGGCCCGGTAGACCTCCTCGACGATCCGGCCGTCCTTCTTGACGAGCCGCGAGTTCAGGGGGTATTTCTCGCTGAATCCCCGCAGGTCGCCGAGCCCCAGCCCTTCGTGGAAGTTGACGCTGCTGCACGTCAGGATGTCCTGCCCCGGGGGCGGCGTCTTGCAGGTGGACAGCGGATCGACGTCCGGATCGAAAAGCGCCGGCCGCAGGCGGGCCAGCTTCCGGGCCAGAGTCTCGCCCACCGCCAGCCTGATGTGCGCCCCGGCCCGCGCCGCCGATTCGGCCGCCGCCCGCAGCTCGTCGAAGGAAAACTCCGGCACGAACTTCCGGCGCGTGCGGTCGTTGTGGTTGCCGTTGTTGATCCAGAAGAGCTTCAGGTACGGGAGGAGCCTGTCGCGGAACCGCGGGTCCCCGCCCTGCGGATGCGTCAGGATCTCCTCCAGCAGATCGCGGATCTCGAGGACGTCCCGGCCCATCTGGTCGTAAAAGATGTCGCGCCCGGCAAGGGCGGCGCGGTACAGATAGAACGCGAGCACGCGCTCGCGGCGGTCGAGATCCTCGAACCCGTCGGCGTACAGCCGCGCCACGGCGAACTCGCCGACCGTCTCCAGGAGATACGGGCGGGTGTCGGTGTCCCCGGATTCCGGCATCGCTCCCTTTCCGGCGTCCCGGCAGGCGGCCGGCCAAAGGATGAACGCTGGGGAGAGCGTCAGGGAGAGCGCGAGAATCCGGGCCGCCGCCGTGCCGAGTCGTCTCATGACGCCGCCTCCGTCCGGGCCGGACGGTCATTATACAGGGGGGCCCGGCGTGCGGGGCCGGCCCAGCCTCAGAAAGCGGGCGTGACCATCAGAAGCGAGGAAAGGAACAGGTCTTGTTTGCTGCCGTCGATCGCCTTCAGCCGCAATCCCAGGAAGAAATCGAGGTCGGCGTAGGCGAGCGGCATCAGCTTCTCGAAGGCCTCCAGGTCATGGACGGGTCGCCAGCGGGCATCGTCCCTTTGGGCCTGCCCCCAGTCCTTCTTGATCAGAAGGGAGGAAAGGACGTGGCCGGACCGGATTCCCGCGCCTTCGGCCGCCGAGCCCGCGAGGACGCGCGTGACAACAAGGCCGGCCTGCGCCTTTGCCGCGATCTCGAGGCCGCCGAAGAAGCGCAGGGAATCCAT
>JACOUZ010000250.1 GCA_016177515.1 Acidobacteriota bacterium | reverse complement strand
GGGTATGCATCTCTCCACCCAGCAGGTGGTGCCCCCTCATCGCCTCACCTCAGCGGAGCGCGACCGGCCGCACGCGGCCCGTTCTGTCCCGTTCCGGTACGGCGAGGACGCGAGGAGCCTCCCGGACCGGTGCGCGGAGAGATTCCCAGAGGTGCGTCGCAGGCCAGACCGGGACGCCGCGGCGTGGCGATTTCGAGCCGGGCCATGCGCGACAGATGGACGACAAGGGCCCAGCCCGAGCGAGCCATGAGCCACGCCGCGGCGGCCTGGTCTGGCCGGCCACTCGGAACCGGGGATGCCTCAGGGGGAAGGGACTCAGGTGCCCGTCGGCAGGTCGACGTCCCGGAACGGCCCGGAGGCGTCCTCGGGCGTGTCGTCGCGGGGCGCCCCGGGCGCGCCCGCGGGCAGCGGCCCCGGCCGATCCAGGGGCTCTTCCTCCGCGACGCCGGAGGTCTTGAGGACCCGGATGAACGCGTCCACGCAGTCGGGGCAGAACTGGATGCCGGCCATCCTCTTCATTTCCTGCATGGCGAACTCGATCGGCAGGCCGACGCGGTACGGCCGTGTCGAGGTCATCGCGTCGAAGGCGTCGGCCAGGCTGACGATGCGGGCGTGCAGGGGAATCTCCACACCCTTCAGCCGGTCGGGATAGCCACTGCCGTCGTACATCTCGTGGTGGTGCTTGATCCCCGCCACGTGCTTCGAGAACGTGGACACCGGCGCGAGGATCTGAGCGCCGACCACCGGGTGCGACTTGATCGCCTCCCGTTCCTCCGGCGTCAGGTTCGCGGGCTTGTTCAGGATCTTGTCCAGCATGCCGATCTTGCCGATGTCGTGCAGGAGCGCCACCTGCGCGACGATCTCGATCTCCTCTTTTGCCAGCCCCAGGGAGCGCGCGATGAGGCGCGCGAATTTCGACACGCGCTGCGAATGGCCCGAGGTGTAGCGGTCCTTGGCCTCGAGCGCGATGGCCAGCGACTCCACCGTCTGGATGTAGGAGTGCTCCATCTCGCTGCGGGCCTGCTCCAGACTCACGAGCGCCGTGGTGAGCTGCTGGTTTCGCATCTGCAGGTCCGAGAGCAGCTTCTCGTTCAGGAGCTTCATCTCCCTCTGGCGCAGCAGGGCGGTGATGGTGAATTTGACGTCCTCGGGGTCCCAGGGGGTCGGGATGTACTTGTCGAGCCCGGCGTTGTTCAGAGTGTAGATCGCCTCCTCCAGGCTCGGCTTGTCGGACAGCAGGATCTTGCCCACGCCCGGGAATTGCGCGTTGACGATCTCGAGGAACCGTCCGCCTGGAATGCCGGGCATTCCCTGCGTGGCGATCACCAGCTCGACCTGCCGGTGCTGCTCGCGCAGGGAGTACAGGACGCCGAGCGCCTCCTCGGTCGAGGCCGCCGCCAGGACCTCCATTCCCGGCGGGCAGACCGCAGCGACGCGCTCCCGGAGCTGCATTCGTGAGCCCGGGTCGTGGTTGACCAGCACAACCGCCGGCCGGCTCATGGGGCGCCCCCGAACCAGGAGGATGTCGCGGGCGCCGCGTGGCGCTCCGGGGACGGACCGGTGCAGGGCGCAGTGGGGATCCAGGTCATTCCACCTCAATATGGGTTGCCGCTGGCCCGCGGACAAGAGAGGCGCGGGGGATCGCGCGACCCCGCGGCGATGCGTTGACGCCCGTCAAAGCGGTGAACTATACTCCGCACGCATGTACCGTCTGTACGGGGCTCTGCTCTCTTTGGCCTGGGCCGCCGTTCTCCCCTGCCAGATGCTGATGACGATTCTGAAACGCGCTTCGCTGCCCCCCCTGCGCGAGCGCCTCGGACACCTTCCCGCCGGCTCTGCCGCCGGGGGGTTCTGGATTCACGCCGTCTCGGTCGGCGAGGTGCGACTCGCCCTGTCGCTCCTGCCTTCCCTGCGCCGGCGCTTCCCCGGGGCGCCCGTGCACCTGACCACGGCGACCGCCACGGGACGTGCCCTGGCGTCCGCGCGCGCCGGTGGCGCCGCGCCGCCCGAGTCGATCACCGCGCTGCCGTTCGATCTGCCGTTCGCGATGGGACGCCTCCTCGATCGCCTGCGCCCCCGGGCCATCCTGATCCTGGAGACGGAGATCTGGCCCAATCTTCTGAGGCTGTGCGCCCAAAAGGGCGTGCCGGTCGTGCTGGTGAACGGCCGGATCTCGCTCCGCAGCTATCCACGCTACCGCGCCCTGCGTCCCTTCGTGCGCCGGGCGCTTGCGTGCGTGAGCCTCTTCGGCATGCAGTCGCGGGAGGACGCGGAGCGGATCGTCGATCTCGGGGCGGACGAGCGCCGGGTGCGCGTGACCGGCAGCCTCAAATTCGACCTGGCGCCTCCCGCGGGAGATCGGCAGGGCGTGCGCCGCAGGCTGGGCCTCGAGGATGGGGCGCCGCTCTTCGTGGCCGGCAGCACCGCCGCGGGAGAGGAACGGGCGGTCCTGGAGGCGTTCGCGGCCCTGCGCCGGACGCATCCTTCGGCGCGCCTGGTCCTGGCGCCCCGCCACCCCAGGGATTTCGCCACGGCGCAGCGCCTGGCGGGCGAAGCCGGGCATGTGGTCGCGCTCTGGAGCGGCCTCGCGGCGGCAGGACAGCCGGCGCGGGCCGCCGCGCCGGGGCGCGCCCAGGCGCCCGCGCGCTTCGACGTCCTGGTGCTCGACCTCATGGGCGTGCTGCCCGAGCTCTACGCCGCCTCGGACCTGGTGTTCGTCGGCGGCAGCCTGGTGCGGCGCGGCGGGCACAACGTGCTCGAACCAGCGGCGCTCGGCCGGCCGGTCCTGTTCGGCCCGCACATGGAAAATTTCCGGGCCGCAGCCGAGGCGCTGACGGCGGCGGGCGCCGGCTTCGTGGCGCGTGACGGGGACGAGCTGGGGAACCTGCTGGTCCGCCTGCTCTCCGACCGCGCCGGCTACGCCGTGGCTTCCTCCATGGCGCGCCGGATCGTTGAGGCCAACCGCGGGGCCCTCGATCGCACCCTGGCCCTGATCGAGGAAATCCTGTCCCCCGCCCCCGCACGCGGGCTTCAGGCCGCCCGCCCGTGATCGGCGTCGATCGGCTCGCCGCGCCGCCCGCAGTCCGGCCGTTCCTCCTCCTTCCCGGAATGGCCTACCGCGCGGCCGTCGGCCTGCGGAACGCGCTCTACGACTCGGGCCGCCTGGGCGTCCAGCGGCTGCCCTGCCTGGTCATCAGCATCGGCAACCTGACGGTGGGCGGGACCGGCAAGTCGCCCCTGGCTTCCTGCATCGCCGCCCTGCTGCGCGACTCCGGGTACCGCGTCGGCGTCGTCAGCCGCGGCTACCGCAGGCGGGCGGCGCGCGATCCCCTCCTGGTCTCCGACGGCCGCGCTCTCCTCGCCGATGCGCAGAGCGCCGGGGACGAGCCGTACCTGATCGCCCGGGACAATCCGGCCGTGCCCGTGGCCGTCGGCGCGGACCGCGTGGGGGCGGCGCGCCTCCTGATCGGCGCGGTTTCGCCGGAGGTGATCGTCCTGGACGACGCCTTCCAGCACCGTCGCCTGGCGCGCGATCTGGACCTGCTGCTCGTGGACGGCCGGGACCCCTGGGGCAATGGTAGAATGCTGCCGCGCGGCCCGCTGCGCGAGCCGCTTGCGTCGATCGCGCGCGCCGATGCCTGCATCCTGACTCGATCGGACGGACGCAGTCCCTTGAGCCTGGCTTCCGCCCTGGAGCGCTTCAACCCGGACGCCGCCCTGTTTCACTGCCGCATGGAGCCGCGCGCATTCGTCAGGCCGGAGGGCGAGTCGATCGGCCCCGCGGCGCTCAAGGGATTCTCGGCTTATGCCTTTTCGGGTATCGCCCGGCCGGAGCGGTTCGAGGACGACCTGCGCTCACTGGGAGTGCGCCTGGCCGGCGCGCGCCGTTTCGCCGACCATCATCCTTTCCGCCGCCGTGACCTCGAGCAGGTGGCGGGCGAAGCGCGCCGGCTCGGCGCGGACGTCCTCGTGACCACGGAGAAGGACCTGGTGCGCATCGTGGAGACCCCCGACGGCTCCCCGCCGCTTTACGCGCTGGCGATCCGGGTGGCCTTTCCCCGGGACAGGGACCTGCAGCCATGGCTCCTCGACCGGCTCGCGGCCCTCCGCCTGGACCGGAGACGCTGACATGCGGCCCGCCACCTCCCCCGGCCGCTTCACACCCCTGCGCCGCCTGCGCCACTCGCGGCAGACCCGGGCCCTGCGGCACAACCTGTCCTACGTCTTCTGCCGCGCCCTGCTCGCCGTTCTCGCCGTCCTGCCCCGCCGGATGGGGCTGAGCATCGGGCGGGCCTGCGGTCGTCTTTTTCATGCCCTTTCGCCCCGACACCGCAACATCGCCCGGGCCAACCTGGAGCGGGCGTTCGGCGCCGCCCTGGCGCCCCGCGAGCGGGCCCGCCTGGCCCGGGCCTCCTTCGCCCACGCCGGGATGATCATGGCGGACTCCGCCTATTTCCGGCGCTGCGCGCGCCTGCCCCTCGAGCGCCTCGCGGTCTACGAAGGGACGGAACATCTCCTGACGGCGGCGGCCGGGAGACGCGGCGTCCTGGTCTTCTCGGGCCACTTCGGTCACTGGGAGCTGGTGGGGCTGTTGCAGCCCCGTATCGGGGTTCCCTTCTCGATGGTCGTGCGGCCGCTCGACAACGGCCGCCTCGACGCCTTTCTGTCCGGGCTGCGGCGCGTCACGGGCAACGAGCTGATCTCCAAGTACGCCGCGGCGCGCGGCGTGCTGCGGGCGCTGCGCCCGGGGCGCGCCGTCGGGTTGATGATCGACCAGAACGTGCGCGGCGAAGGCGGCCTGTTCGTCGACTTTTTCGGCGCACCGGCCTCCACGACGCCGGCGCTCGCCATCTTCGCCCTGAAGACCGGGGCTCCGATGGTGCCCATGTTCTCCTACCCGCTCGAGGACGGCCGGCTCCTGATCCGCTATGGCGAGCCGATCGTGGCCGCCCGGCGCGGCACCCTGGCCGAGGACATCCAGGCCATCACGCAGCAATGCACCCGCCGTCTGGAGGAGGAGATCCGCCGCCGCCCGGACTGCTGGCTGTGGATGCACAACCGCTGGCGCTCGCAGCCTTCGGCCGCGACGGCGCCGGCGCGCGGACCCGAGGCGGCGGCGCCGCAATCCGGGATCGCGGCGGCTCCAGGGTCCGGAGCGGCACGGGCGCCGACGCACCCATGAGCCACCCCGCGATCTTCATGGACCGCGACGGCACCATCAGCGAGGAGGTCGGGTACGTCAATCACATCTCGCGATACCGGCTGCTGCCGCGGAGCCTGGAGGCGATCCGGCTGGTCAACGAGGCCGGCGTGCTGGCGATCGTCACCACCAACCAGTCGGGGGTGGCGCGCGGCTACTTCTGCCAGGACCTGGTCGAGGCGGTGCACGCGCGCCTCCGGTCCCTCGCGGCCGGCGCGGGCGCGCGCCTGGACGCCATCTACTACTGCCCGCATCATCCGGCCGAAGGGAGCCCTCCCTGGCGTGCCGCCTGCGACTGCCGCAAGCCGAAGCCGGGAATGATTCTGCAGGCGGCGCGCGATCACGGCATCGACCTCGGGCGCTCCTACGTCGTCGGGGACAGCGTGGTGGACCTGGAAGCGGGGGCGGCGGCCGGCGTGCGGGGCATCCTGGTGCTGACCGGCTACGGACGCGGGCTCGTGGAGCACCAGAAGGACCGCTTCAAGACGCCCCCGGCGCACACGGCGGACGACCTTCTGGACGCGGTGCGCTGGATTCTCGGACGGAGGGGGACGTGACGGCGCCCGGGACCCTGCGCGATTCGCTCCTGCGTTCGATCGACCGGATGGCGGGGGTGCGCGTCCTGGTGGTCGCCGATCTCGTGCTCGACGAGTTCGAGTACGGCGAGATCGACCGGGTCTCGCGGGAGGCGCCGGTCCTCATCCTCAGCCACCGCCGGACCGACCGGCTGCCCGGCGGCGGCGCCAACGCGGTGAACAACCTCGCGTCGCTCGAGGGCCGCCCTCTGGTGGTGGGGCGGGTCGGCCGCGACGAGGCGGGCGACCGGCTCGTCGACATCCTGCGCGAGCGCGGGGCGGACACGACGCGGGTCTGGCGCGATCCCGGGTACAGCACGCCGGTGAAGCGCCGTGTCCTGGCGGGCAGCGCCCACTCGGTCAAGCAGCAGATCGTCCGGGTGGACCGCGGCGGGGGATCGGCGGCAGCCGCCGCGGGGCGGCCGCTGTGGCCCGCGATCCGCGAGGCGCTGGAGCCGGCGCGCGGGGCGCTGATCTCCGACTACTCTCTGGGGCTCCTGCACCCGGGGACCATCGGTCCCGTTCTCGAGGCGTTGCGCGGGGCCCGGCTGCCCCTGTTCGTGGACTCGCGTTCCCAGCTCCGGCTGTTCCGCGGCATGACCGCGGCCACGCCGAACCTCCAGGAGGCCGAGGCGGCCCTCGGCGAGCGCGTGAACGAGGACCTGGAGAAGCTGGCGCGTGCCGGGACCCTCCTGCGTGAAGCGATCGACGCCGAGACGATCGTGGTGACGCGCGGCAGCCGCGGAATGTCGGTGTTCACCCGCGGGGCCGAGCCTCTTCACCTGCCGGTGTTCGGCACCGACGAGGTGGCGGACGTGACCGGCGCGGGCGACACGGTGATCAGCGTTTTCGCTCTGGCGACCCTGTCGGGCAGCGCCCCGGCCGAAGCCGCGCGGCTGGCCAACTATGCAGGGGGGATCGTCGTCATGAAGCGGGGCACGGCGACGCTCGGCCGCGAGGAGCTGCGCCGCGCCGTGCGCAGTGACCCCGCCCTCGACGCGGAGGCGCGGCGCGCGTGATCCGGATCCCCTCGACCGCCTCGGGGCGCATCGCGACGCTCCCGCGGCTGGAGCGCCGGATCGTCCGGATGCGCCGCCGCCGGCCGGCCCCCCGCGTGGTGCTCGCGAACGGGCTCTTCGACCTCCTGCACGTGGGCCACGTGCGCTATCTCAGGGCCGCCGCCCGCCTGGGAGACGTCCTGGTCGTCGCGATCAACAGCGACCGATCCGTCCGGGCCCTGCGCGGCCCCGGGCGGCCGATCGTGCCGGGGGCCGATCGCGCCCGTCTCGTGGCCGCCATCGAGGGAGTCGACTACGTGGTCCAGTTCTCCTCTCCCACCGTCGCCCCGATCATCCGCCGCCTCCGTCCCGACATCCAGTGCAAGGGGACGGACTACACGGTCGCGAGCGTGCCGGAGCGGCAGGTCGTGCGCGCCCACGGGGGAAGGGTGCGCATCGCCGGAGATCCCAAGCGGCACGCCACCACCGGCCTGATCGCCGGCCTGCTCCGGCGCTTCGGGGCCGGGGCACCGGGGTCCCCAAGGCCCGCCGCCGGGGCCGCGCTGCGGCGCGGCTGAAATCGGGACAGGGGGCAGGTGGGCACACGACAGAAAAAAGGGGAGCCTCCGGGCTCCCCTTCGCCACGATCGCGCCGGCGCATCAATCCCGGCGGCCGCCTACTTCTTCTCGCCCCGGGTTTCCGTCTCCTCGCGGCCCTCGGCCGCTCCCTCCGCGGCCGCCGCCTCGGCGGCCTCCTTCTCGCGGACCTTCGCCTTGCGATCCCGCCGGGCCTTCTTCTCATCCTTCTGCTTCTTGAAGACCGGTTCCGACCCGACCAGCTCGACGATGGCCATGTCGGCGCCGTCGCCGGGTCTGGGCCCGAGCTTCAGGATTCGCGAGTAGCCCCCGGGACGGCTGGTGAAGCGCGGCCCGAGGGTGTCGAACAGCTTCTTGACCACACCCTTGTCGCTGATCAGGCCGAGGACCAGGCGGCGCGAGTGCAGATCGTCGCGGCGGGCCAGCGTGATCAGCTTCTCCGCGTACGGGCGCAGCTCCTTGGCCTTCGGGAGGGTCGTCGTCAGCCGCTCGTGCCGGAACAGATCGGTCGCCAGGTTGCGCAGGAGCGCCCGCCTGTGCTCCTTCGTGCGGCCGAGCTTCCGGTAGCCCAGATTGTGGCGCATCGGGGTGCTACTCCTCCTTCGGCTTCAGGATGTGGTCGACCTTCATGCCGAGCGAGAGCCCCATCTCCGCCAGGAGCTCCTTGATCTCGTTCAGCGACTTGCGACCGAAGTTCTTCGTCTTGAGCATCTCCGCCTCGGTCTTCTGGACCAGGTCGGCGATCGTCTTGATGTCGGCGTTCTTCAGGCAGTTGTAGGAGCGCACCGACAGCTCCAGCTCCTCGATCGAGCGCATCAGGTTCTCGCGCATGCGGTCCTTCTCGCGATCGACCTCCTCCTCGTCCATCTCCGGGGTTTCCTCGAAATTGATGAAGATGGAGAGATGGTCCTTGAGGAGTTTGCTGGCCAGGGCGACCGCGCTCTGCGGCTGCACCGCGCCGTTCGTCCACACTTCGATCGTCAGCTTGTCGTAATCGGTGGTCTGCCCGAGGCGCGCGTCCTCCACGGTGTAGTTGACCTTCTTGACCGGCGAGTGCACCGAGTCGATCGGGATGAATCCAATCGACAGATCGGTGTCGAAGTTCCGGTCGGCCGGCACGTAGCCGCGCCCGGGCTTCACGCGCATTTCCACGTTCAGGCGGCCTTCCTCCGACAGCGTGGCGATGTGGAGGTCGGGGTCCAGGATCTCCACGTTCGGGTTCGTCTCGATGTGGCCCGCCTTGACGTCGCCCGCCCCTTCGGCGCGGAGGTAGATGGTCTCGGCGTGGCTCACGTTCAGCTTGAGCGGGATCTGCTTCAGGTTGAGGATCAGATCGATGGTGTCCTCCACCACGCCCGGGATCGAGGTGAACTCGTGCTGCACGCCCTCGATCTTCACCGCGGTGATCGCAGCCCCCTCGATGGACGAAAGGAGGACCCGGCGCAGCACGTTGCCGATCGTCGTGCCGAAACCCCGCTCGAAGGGCTGCGCCCAGAACTTTCCGTAGGTCGGGGTGAGCAACTCCAGGTCGCACTCCAGGCGCTTCGGCCTCTGGAAACCTTTCCACAGCATCGGGTCCATCCTCCTCGCGGGCCGCACGCGCGGCGGCCCGGGTCGTTTACTTGCTGTAAAGCTCGACGATGAGCTGTTCCTGGATCGGCATCGTGATGTCTTCCCGCCGCGGCAGCGAGGACACGGTGCCCCGGACCGCCGCCGTGTCCACGGACAGCCACTGCGGGAAACCGCGGGCGCGCGCCTGCTCGAGAGAGGCCACGAGTGCGTCGTGCTTCTCCAGCCTGGAGCGGGGCGAGATCACCTGGCCCGGCCGGACCAGGTACGACGGGATGTCCACCTTGCGGCCGTCGACGCGCACGTGACCGTGGGCCACGAGCTGCCTCGCCTGTGCGCGCGACGCGGCGAAGCCCAGGCGGTAGACGACGTTGTCGAGGCGGCGCTCGAGGTTGATCAAGAGCAGCTCGCCGGTGACTCCCTTCTTCCTGCTTGCCTCCTGGAACGCCAGCCGGAACTGGTTTTCCAGAACGCGGTAGAGCCTCTTGACCTTCTGTTTCTCGCGCAGCTGCACGCCGTACCCCTGCAGCTTCACCCGCCTCTTGCCGTGCTGTCCCGGCGCGAAGTTGCGGCGCTCGATGGCGCACTTCTCCGTGTAGCAGCGCGTCCCCTTCAAGAACAGCTTCAGCCCCTCGCGGCGGCAGAGCCGGCAGACCGAACCACGTATCTTCGCCACTCCTCTCTCCTCCTCTTTCAGACGCGCCGGCGGTTCGGGGGACGGCAGCCGTTGTGCGGGATCGGCGTGACGACCGTGATCGCCTTGATCTCGAGCCCCACGGCCTGCATGGCGCGGATCGAGGACTCGCGCCCCGCTCCCGGCCCCGTGACGCGCACCTCCACCTGCCGGACCCCGTGCTCCTTGGCCGCGTTCGCGGCGGCCTGGGCCGCGATCTGCGCGGCGAACGGGGTCCCCTTGCGCGAACCCTTGAAGCCGATGCAGCCCGCGGAGGACCAGGACAGGACGTTGCCCGTCTGGTCGCAGATGCTGATCACCGTGTTGTTGAAGCTGGCGTGCACGTGGGCGATCGCGAACGGGACGTTTTTCTTGTCCTTCTTTTTCCCGGGCGCCTTGCGCGGCGCCGGGGCGCCCTCCGCTCCGGCGGCCGCCGCATCCTTGCCTGCCGGCGCCGCCCCCTCCTTCGCCTCCGCCTTCCTGGCCGCCTTCGGCGGCTTCTCCGCCCTGGGGGCCGCTTCCTTGTCGGCGCCTTCCTTCGGTTCCTTCGGATCCGCCATGATCTCCTCGGCTCCTAGCCCTTCTTGCCGACCGGCGCCTTCTTCTTGCCGGCGACGGTCTTGCGCGGCCCCTTGCGGGTGCGCGCGTTGGTGTGCGTCCTCTGCCCCCGCACCGGGAGGTTGCGGCGGTGCCGCATGCCCCGGTAGCAGCCGATATCGATCAGCCGCTTGATGTCCATCTGCACGTTCTTGCGCAGGTCTCCTTCGACCTGCCCCTCCTCCTGGATGACGTCGCGGATGCGGCGCACCTCGTCCTCGGCCAGGTCCTTCACCTTGATGTCCTTGGTCACCCCGGCCTTCGCCAGGATGCGGCCGCTGCGTGAACGGCCGATCCCGAAGATGTACGTCAGCGCGATCTCGACGCGCTTGTTCTGGGGAAGGTCCACTCCGGCAATGCGTGCCACCTGGCTTCTCCTTCTATCCCTGGCGCTGCTTGTGTTTCGGGTTGTTGCAGATGACCCGCACCACGCCGCGCCTCTTGATGACCTTGCACTTGTCGCAGATTCTCTTGACCGACGCCCTGACTTTCATCGTCCCGAGGCCTCCCGCCTCACTTGAACCGGTACACGATCCGCCCCCGCGACAGGTCGTAGGGCGAGAGTTCCACGAGCACCCTGTCCCCGGTCAGGATTCGTATGAAGTTCTTGCGCATCTTCCCCGAAATATGGGCCAGCACCTGGTGCTTGTTGTCCAGCTGCACCCGGAACATGGCGTTCGGCAGCGGCTCGACGACCGTCGCCTCCACCTGGATCGCCTCATCCTTCGGCACCTACAGCCCCTCCACCTCGCCGCCGAGCACGAGCGGGCCGTCCTCGGTGACCGCAATCGAACGCTCGAAATGCGCCGACAGCGAACCGTCGATGGTGGACGCCGTCCAGCCGTCGGGGTGGATCCGCACCGCCGGTCCGCCGAGGTTCACCATCGGCTCGATCGCCAGGACCAGCCCCGCCTTGAGGACCGGACCCGACCCCGGAGTCCCGTAGTTGGGGACCTGCGGATCCTCGTGCAGGGAGGTGCCGATCCCGTGCCCGACGAACTCCCGCACCACCGTGTAGCCGTGCGACTCCACGTGCCTTTGCACGGCCGCCGAGATGTCCGACAGGCGCCTGCCGGGCCGCGCCGCCGCGATTCCGAGCCGGAGCGACTCCCGGGTCACGCCCAGGAGATCCCGGGCCTCCCGGCTGATGCGGCCCACGGGGACGGTCACGGCCGCGTCGCCGAAATACCCGTCCAGGACCACGCCGAAATCGAGGCCGACGATGTCCCCCTCCTTCAGCACCTTCTTCGGCGACGGGATGCCGTGCACGACCTCCTCGTTCACCGAGGTGCACAGCACGCACGGGTACCCCCGGTACCCCTTGAACGCCGGACGCACCCCCGCGTCCCGGCACATCCGCTCCGCCAGCCGATCGAGGTCCGCCGTGGTCACGTCCGGCTCGACCTGCCCCGCCACCTCCGCGAGAATCTGCGCCACCACGCGGTTGCAGCGGTCCATCTTTTCGATCTCCTCCCGGGACTTGTAGATGATCATCCTCTCAGTCCCGGGACGACCTCGGCGATCCGATCGAACACCTCCGCCGGCCGGCCGCGCCCGTCCACCGTCAGCAGGAGCCCGGCCTTCTGGTACCTGAGGATCAAGGGGGCCGTCTGCCCCCGGTACGCCCTGAGCCTCTCGGCGATCACCCTCCCGGTGTCGTCGCTTCTCTGTCGCAGCGGCCCGCCGCAGCGGTCGCAGATCCCCTCGACCGCGGGCCGGTTGTAGCGCACGTGGAACACGGCGCCGCACTGGCCGCACGATCTCCTGCCCGTCAGCCGGTCGAGAATCTCGGCTTCGGCCACCTCGATGCGGATCACCCGGTCCAGCACCTGGCCGCGCTTCGCCAGGATTCCGTCCAGGAGATCCGCCTGGGCCACCGTCCGCGGAAACCCGTCCAGCAGAAAACCGTCGGCCGCGTCCGGCCGCGACAGCCTCTCCTCCATCACCGCGCCGACCAGGGCGTCCGGGACCAGCTCTCCCCGCTCGACGATGGCGGCCACCTGCCGCCCGAGAGGCGCCCCCTCCCGGATCGCGGCCCGCAGCAGATCGCCGGTCGAAATGTGCAACAGGCCGATCCGCCGCGTGATTTCCGCCGCCTGCGTCCCCTTCCCGACCCCCGGGGCCCCCAGGAGGACCAGCCGGGTTCCCCCGCCGCGATCCGCCTCCATCGGTCACCCGCGCCGGCCGCGGATCCTCGCCCCCTTCAAGAAGCCGTCGTAATGCCTCATGATGAGCTGCGACTCGACCTGCTGCACCGTATCCATGGCGACGCCGACCACGATCAGGAGCGACGTCCCGCCGAAGAAGAACTTCAGGCCGAGCCCCTGCGTCAGGAACGACGGCAGGAATTGATCCAGGGCGGGGCCGATTCCCGGCAGTGCCTGGACGTTGAGTCCGCTGATCAGGATCTGTGGAAGAAGCGCGATGAGCCCGAGGTAGATCGCCCCGACAAACGTCAGGCGCGTCAGGATCTCGTCCAGGTGTTCCGCCGTGCGCCTCCCGGGACGGATGCCGGGGATGAAGCCGCCGTACTTCTTCATGTTGTCGGCCACGTCCATCGGATTGAAGATGATCGATATGTAGAAATAGCAGAAGAAGACGATCGCCACCAGGTACAGGAGGTTGTGCAGCGGCATGCTGTAGTCGAGCTGCCGGTAGATCTCGGCCAGCCACTGCTTGTCCTGCACTCCGAGCCATTGCATGAAGGTGAGCGGGAAGGCCAGGACGGACGAGGCGAAGATGACCGGGATGACCCCGCCTGTGTTCAGCCGCAGCGGCATGTGCGTCTGCATGCCGCCGTACATCCTCCGGCCCACGACGCGGCGCGCGTACTGCACCGGGATCTTGCGCTGCGCCCGCTCGACCCAGATGATGGCCGCGACCACGGCTGTCATCATGATCAGGAGGACGACCAGGGTGATGGCGCCGAGGGTCCCGGTGGTCACGTCCTGCCACAGCGTCGCCACGGCCGACGGCAGGCCCGAAACGATGCCGGCGTAGATGATGAGCGAAATGCCGTTCCCGATGCCGCGCTCGGAAATCTGCTCGCCCACCCACATGATGAAGGCGGTGCCGGTCGTCAGCGTGAGCAAGGTCATCAGGCGGAAGCCCCAGCCGGGACTCGGGACGACCCCGCCCGATGCGCCGGCGCCGGAGAGGCTCTCGAGCCAGAAGGCGATGCCGAGGGATTGCACGACCGACAGGACCACCGTCCCATAGCGCGTGTACTGGGTGATCTTCTTGCGCCCCACCTCCCCTTCCTTCGACAGCTTCTCGAGGTAGGGCCAGATGACCGTCAGGAGCTGCAGGATGATCGAGGCCGAGATGTACGGCATGATGCCGAGCGCGAAAATCGTCAGCCGCCTCAGGTTGCCGCCGGAAAACAGGTCCAGAAAGCCGAGAATGCCGCCCCCCTGCTGGCGGAAGAACGATTCGAGCGCCTGGAAGTTGATCCCGGGGACCGGGATGTGTCCGCCGATGCGGTACACCGCCATCATCAGGAAGGTGAAAATCACCCGCTTCCTGAGGTCCGGGATGCTGAAGATGTTCTTCAGGGACTCGATCATGATCTCAAGCCTTCCCCGCGGGCGCGGCGATCACCTCGGCGCGGCCGCCCGCGCGGGCAATCTTCTCCAGGGCCGATTTGCTGAAGCGGTGCGCCTTCACGACCAGGGCCTTCGTCAGCTCGCCGTCCCCGAGCACCTTGACTCCCGAAAGGAGCTTCTTCACCAGCCCCTCCTTCACCAGAATCTCGGGCGTGACCTCGCCCGTGAGCCTGTCGAGCGCCCCGACGTTGACCACGGCGAACTCCGTCCCGAACAGGTTGGTGAATCCCCGCTTCGGCACGCGGCGCTGCAGCGGCATCTGGCCGCCCTCGAACCCGGCGTACTGCTTGCGGCCCGAGCGCGACAGCTGTCCCTTGTGCCCGCGCGTGGCGGTCTTCCCGTGCCCGGACCCGGGCCCGCGCCCGACCCGCTTCGGCTTCTTGCGCGACCCCCTGGCCGGCCTGAGGTTCGACAGATCGAGCTTACGCGGCATGCCCGCCCTCCACGATCCTCACCAGGTGCGGGATGGCGTGGACCATGCCGCGCACCGCCGCGTTGTCCGGCCGCACCACCCTCTGCCGCAGCCGCCGCAGGCCGAGCGCGCGGAGCGTCAACTTCTGCCGCACCTGGCAGCCGATGCCGCTGGCGTACTGCTCGATCACGATCGTCCGTCCCGCCGGACGGTCCGCGCGGGAGTCCGTTCCGGAGGGGGATGGCGCCGGGGCGGCGGCTCGCTCCGCGGCCAACCGCGCCGTGGCGGTCTCCGCGGCCGCGCGGGCGCTGGCGCGCGCCGCGGCCGGCGTGGCCCGGCGCTTCGGGGCCTTCTTCGCGGCGGCGGCGCGCGCCGGCCGCGACTTCTTCGGGAGCGCCCCGCCCGGCTTCCTGGCGCTAGGCATCGACGCTCTCCGTCCTGGCGGGGGCGGCCTGCACCGGCTCCTCCTCCGCGCGGCGCCGCCGGTGGCTTTCGGGGTCCCTGAGCCTCAGCAATCCCTCGAAGGTGGCCTTCACGACATTGTGGGGATTCGCGGTGCCGAGCGACTTGGTCAGGACATCCTGCACCCCGGCCGCCTCCACGACCGCCCGCACGGCTCCGCCCGCGATGACCCCCGTGCCGGGGGAAGCGGGCTTGAGCAGGACCTGCCCGGCGCCG
>JACOUZ010000249.1 GCA_016177515.1 Acidobacteriota bacterium | reverse complement strand
GGGGCTGCCAGGCGCCGATCGCCGCGGTCGGCGAGGTCGACGGCCCGGTCCTCGTCCTGCGCGGCCTGGTCGCCGGTCCCGGAGGCCTGCCCCTGCTGAAAGAACGCCTCGAAGGGACGGTCGCCGGGGCCGAGGCGCTCGGCCTGGCCCTCGCTGAGGCGCTTCTGGCGCGCGGCGCCGGCAGCTTCCTGCAGGCCCCGGCCGCGCCCGCGCCCGAGGCCCCGTGACGCCCGGCAGGCGGCGGGCCGGCACGGTTTATCTCGTCGGCGCCGGCCCGGGCGATCCGGGCCTGATCACCGCGCGCGGGCGCGATCTCCTGTCCCGCGCCGACGTGGTCATTACGGACGCGCTGGCCTCCCGGGATCTGCTGCGCCTCGCTCATCCGGCCGCCGAGCGCATCCACGCAGGCAAGCGCGGCGGCCGCGCGGGCGCCGACCAGGAGGCGGTCAATCGCCTGATGATCGAGCGGGCGCGGCGCGGCCACTGCGTGGTGCGGCTGAAGGGCGGCGACCCGACGCTGTTCGGCCGGGGCGGCGAGGAAGCCGAGGCGCTCCGGCGGGGCCGGGTCCCGTTCGAGATCGTTCCGGGAGTGACCGCCGCTCTCGGCGCCGCCGCGCGCGCCGGGATTCCCCTGACGCACCGCCGCTACGCCTCGACGGTGACCTTCGCCACCGGCCACCTCGACCCTGCCAGGAGGGACGCTGGGCCGGACTGGGAGGCGCTGGCGCGCTCCGGCACGCTGGTCCTCTACATGGGAGTCAAGCGCCTGGCCGGGATCGTGAGGCGGCTCCTCGCCGCCGGCATGAAGGGGGAGACTCCCGCGGCCCTGGTGCGCTGGGCGACTCTGCCGGAGCAGGAGGTGGTCGAGGGCACGATCCGGGACATCGCAGCGCGCTCCCGGGCCGCCCGCATCGAGCCGCCGGCCCTGCTCATCGCGGGGAAGGTCGTGCGCCTGCGCCGATGGCTCGACTGGTACGGGAGGCTGCCCCTGCGCGGCCGCACCATCGCGGTCACCCGGCCGCGCGACCAGGCCGCCCCGTTCGCCGAGGCGCTGCTGGACCAGGGGGCCCGAGTCCTCCTCGCCCCGGCCATCGACCTCCTGCCGCCGCGCTCCTGGGCGCCGCTCGACCGGGCGATCGCCCGCCTCGGCCGCTACAACGCCCTCATCTTCACGAGCGCCAACGGGGTCTCCCGTTTCTTCGCGCGCCTGCACGAGAAGGGGGCCGACGTCCGCGACCTGAAGGGCGTCGAAGTGATCGCCATCGGCCCGGCGACGGCCGCGGCGGTGGAGGCGCGCGGGCTGCGCGTGGGGACGGTGCCGGAGGAGTTCCGCGCCGAGGGCATCGTGAAGGCGCTGGGGCGGCGCGACCTGCGCGGCGCGCGCGTCCTGGTCCCGCGCGCGGCGGTGGCGCGCGATGTCCTGATCAGAGCGCTCCGGAACAGGGGTGCGGAGGTGGACGTCGTGCCGGTCTACCGCACGGTCGCGTCGCGCGAGGGGGCCGCGGAAATCCGGGCGGCGCTGCGCGCCGGACGGCTGGATCTGGTCACGTTCACCTCGTCCTCCACGGTGGCCTCGTTCGCCGCGATGTTCCGCGCCGGGCGCGAGGCGAGGCTCCTGAAAAGGGTGCCGGTGGCGGCGATCGGTCCGATCACCGCCGCCACGGCCCGGCGCGAGGGCTTTCGGGTCGCGGTGATGCCGAGGTCCTACACAGTGGACGATCTGGCGGGGGCCATCGTGCGGCGCCTCAGAAATTCCCCTTCTGGAACTCTTCGAGCGAAGTGATCCCCTGGCCGACCCGGGCCAGACAGGCGGCCCGCAGCGGACTCATGCCGGCGCGGCGCGCCTCGCGCTCGATCTCGCCGGGCGATCCTCCCGAGGAGACGAGCGCCGCGATCTCGGGCGTTCCCTCCAGGACTTCGCACAGGCCGACGCGCCCCGAGTAGCCGGGGCTCAATGGGCCGCACCGCTCGCAGCCGGCGCCCTGGCAGACCTTCAGGTCGAGGGCCTCGTCCGATGTCAGCCCCATCATCTTGAGGACGCGGTCGGTGACCTGCGCCGGCTTCCGGCAAGTCTCGCAGAGGCGCCGCACCAGCCGCTGGTTGACGATCAGTCTGAGGCCCCCGGCCAGCGTGGCCGGATCGACCCGGTGCCACAGGATTGCCGCGGGTGACTGCGAGGCGCGGCGGGCCTGGATCGAGGCGACGACCAGGCAGGAGGAAGCCGCTTCGACGGCGAGCGCGGCCAGCTCCGCGTCCTGGATCTCGGGCAGGAAGACGATTTCGGTGCCGGGAATGCCGGCGAGGGCCTTGCGGCAGCCCGCGGCGTCGGCCGGGACCGGAATCTCCTCCTGACGGATCCCCTCGATGGCCAGGAGCTGGGGGGCGTCGATCGACAGGACCCGGCGGCGGCCCTCGGCAAGGTGCGCCATGAGCGAGTAGCGCGTCGTCTCCAGTCCGTTGTGCGGCGGGGCGCTCAATACCACGAGGCCGTGCGGAAGCGACAGGGCCTGCCGCAGGCGCTCGAGATCGTGCGCGCTCGGGCCGAGATCGGCCAGCGGCCGCACGAATTCGGCGCGCTCGATGATCTTGAGAATGAAGCTCTCGGCGCCCGCCGAAGGGAACCGGCGCACCACGACGTCGATCCGGCGGTCGCCGCACTTGACCGCCAGGCGTCCCGCCGCCGGCCGCTCGCCGCCCGGCAGGGAGGCCACGCTGTTGAGGGCCCGCGACAGCCCGGCGGCCGTCGCCTGGGAGGGGAGCTTGGCGCGGTACAGGTTGCCGTCGATCCGCAGGAACAGGGAGGGCGCCGCCCCCCGAATCTCGAGTTGCACGAGCGAAGTCCGCTTGGTGATCGCCTCCGCCAGGATGGCCTGCAGGATGCCGGCCGATTCCTCCGCAGGTGAAGGAGAGGCCGTCCCCGCCGTCGGCGCCGCCTGAGGGCTCGCGGCGGCTGGCGCGATCGGGGCGACCGCGGCCGCCGGTGCGGGCGCGGGGGCAAGGGGCGGCGGCTCCGCGAAGGCCTCGTCGACGGCCTGCGCGTCGATTTCCCGCGCGGCGGCCGCGCGGCCTGCACTCCTGCGCCGGGCCGGAGGCCCGACGGTCCGTGTCCTCCTCCCGGCCGCCGGCGTGGCGGCACCGGGCGCGGGGGGTTTCGCCGCCGCCGGTGGAACGGGGGCGGCCGTCGCAGCCTCCGGGGCGGGCCCGGCGCTCTCTCCGGCCCGCAGGGCGGCGAACTCCCTGGGGAAGAGATCCTGCAGGTGCTGCAGGATGTCCTGCTCGGAGGCGTTCATCGGAATCACCCGGCAGTTGGTCAGGCTTTGGACCTGATCGATGGTCTCGACGTCCGTCGGGCCCGCCATGGCCAGGGTCAGGACCTCCATGCCGCCGATCTCCTCCCTGGTGATCGGCAGGATCTTCTTCCGGTAACAGAGCTCGACTGACACGGTGGTCACCAATGATGCGTCCACCAGCCCCTTGGACAGATCGAGAGTCGCCGCCCCGGAGGGGGACTGCCTGTTGACCACCAGCTCCAGGTTCTGGCGGGAGACGAAACCGAGCTCCACCAGCGCATCCTCGAGGCTGGTGTGACGGTTCTGCTGCCAGCGCAGGGCCGAGACGAGCTGGTCGGTGCTCAGCAGATTGGAGCGGATGAGGGCCTCGCCGGACGATCCCGCGGCCCCTTTCAGTATGTCGCGCTCCTCCTTCAGCTCGTCGGGAGCGCCCCGCCAGAAATTCTCGAGGTACTGGGCGTCGGACTGGCAGAAGCAGCGGAAGCAGAACGGGCAGAGCTTCGAAGCGCTCCGGGCGCTGCAGCTGCACCAGATTGCCGAGGCGGCGTCGAACTCGCCGAGACAGGACCAGCACTGGGTCGGGTACTCTCGCGGCACGCGCACTCCCGCGGGGAAATCCGTCCCGCGCGGAACACACGCGGGCACAGGCCAGACCCCGGCCTGGCGAATATAGGACCCGGATGGCGTATTTGCAACAAACGCAAGGACTTGGCAATAAACGGTTTCTTGACTGACCCCCGACCGTGTGCTAGCGTACCGCTTCCCAAAAGGAGCCAGCATGCCCCCCGCGGCCGGCCCGTTGAAGACAACTCCGCTTGTCCGCCTGTTCCGCGATATGGGCGCCCGCCTGGTGGATTTCGCCGGCTGGGAGCTGCCGGTTCAGTTTTCCTCCGTCATCGAAGAGCACCTGGCGGTGCGCGGGGCGGCCGGGCTGTTCGACGTGTCGCACATGGGCGAGATCGAAATCCGCGGGCGCGCCGCCCTCGAACTGGTCCAGAAGGTCACCTGCAACGACGCCTCCCGGCTCGGTCCCGGCCAGGCGCAGTACACGGTCCTGACCACGGAGTCGGGAACGTACGTCGACGACATCCTCGTTTACCGGCGAGGCGAGAACGAATTCCTGCTGGTCGTCAACGCCTCCAACACCGACAAGGACTTTGCCTGGATCGCGTCCTGGGCGCGGGGCGACGTCGAGGTGGTGAATGCCTCGGCGCGCTGGGCCCAGCTGGCCCTGCAGGGTCCGAAGGCGGTGACGATCCTGCAGGGGCTTTTGGGCGGGCCCCTGGACTCCCTGCGTCCGTTCCGCTTCCTGGAAACGGAGGTGAACGGAACGCGCTCCATCGTGTCGCGCACCGGCTACACGGGGGAAGACGGCTTCGAAATCTACCTCCCGCCCCAGGCGGCGGCCGACCTGTACCAGGCGCTCCTGCGCGCCGGCGGGCCGCACGGGCTCCGGCCGTGCGGCCTGGGCGCGCGTGACACGCTGCGCCTCGAGGCGCGCATGCTCCTCTACGGCAACGACGTCGACGAGACGACCACGGTCCTGGAGGCGGGGCTCGACGGGATCGTCAGGCCGGCCAAGGGACCGTTCATCGGCTCGGACTCCCTGAAGCGCGAGAAGGAGCGGGGGCCGGCGCGCCGCCTGATGGGATTCGAGATGATCGACCCCGGCGTCCCGCGCCACGGATACCCGATCAGGGTCGGCGGCGAGGCATCCGGCGCGGTCACGTCCGGCACCGTCGGTCCTTCCTTGAAGAAGAGCATCGGCCTGGCCTATTTCCCCGCCCGGGCGGCCCTGCCGGGGACGCGCTTCGCAGTGAACATTCGCGGGCGCGACGCCCTTGCCATCATCGTGCCCACGCCTTTCTACAGGCGACCGCACTGAGGAGGGTTCTGTTGAGCCAAGGCGACGGCATCTACCCCGATGATCTGAAGTACACGAAAGAGCACGAGTGGCTCGCCGTCCACGGCAGCATCGGCACGGTCGGCATCACGCACTACGCCCAGTCGGAGCTCGGGGACATCGTTTACGTGGAGGTGCCCGCCGCCGGGGCTCCGGTCGTCGGCGGCGAGGAGTTCGGCACGGTCGAATCGGTCAAGGCCGTCTCTGAGATCTTCGCCCCGGTCTCGGGGGAGATTCTCGAGGTGAACCCCGCGCTGGCCGCGCATCCCGAGACCATCAACAGGGACCCGTACGGGGACGGCTGGCTCCTGAAGATCAGGCTGGCCGAGCCGAAGGAGATCGACGCGCTGATGTCGGCGGCCGAGTACCGCAAGTACATCGAGGAAGAAGCCAACTGAGATGGGGGACGGCCACCGCTACATCCCGGCGTCGGACGCCGACCGGGAGGCGATGCTCCGCGAGATCGGCGTCGGCAGCATCGACGACCTGTTCGCCACGGTCCCGGCCGCGCTGCGCCTCGAGGGTCCCCTCGATCTCCCTGCCGCGCTGTCGGAGCAGGAGCTGTGGGCCGACCTGGAGGCGCGCGCGCGGGAAAACCGGCTGCCTGCCCCTGGCTTGCAGTTCCTGGGGGGCGGCGCCTACCGGCACCACACGCCGGCGATCGTCGATCACCTGATCGGGCGGTCCGAGTTCTACTCGTCGTACACGCCTTACCAGCCGGAGATCAGCCAGGGAACGCTGCAGGCGATCTTCGAGTTCCAGACGCTCATCTGCCAGCTCACCGAGCTGGACATCGCGAACGCCTCGATGTACGACGGCGCCTCGGCGCTGGCCGAAGCGATCCTGATGGCCGAGCGGACGGCCCGCGCCGGACGGATCGTCGTCAGCGACCGGGTCCACCCCGAGTATCTCCAGGTCTGCCGCACCCACGTGGCGAGCCTGGACATCGCCCTCGCGACGTTCGGATCGCGGGCGGACGGCACCTCCGACCCCGAGGCGGCCCGGCGGGTCCTGGGCCAGGGGAAGACGAGCGCCCTGGTCGTCCAGCACCCCAACTTCTTCGGCTGCCTGGAGGAGGTCGAGGCCCTCGCGGCGGCGGCGTGCGACGCGCAGGCGCACCTGATCGTCGCGATGGCCGAGCCGGTGTCCCTGGGGATTCTCAAGGGGCCGGGGCGGCAGGGGGCCGACATCGTGGCCGGAGAGGGGCATTCGTTCGGCGTCCCGTTGTCGTACGGCGGACCCTTCCTGGGCTTCCTGACGGCGCGCCAGGCCTTCCTGCGCAACCTGCCGGGCCGCCTGGTGGGGGAGTCGCGCGACGCGGACGGACGGCGCGGCTACGTCCTGACGCTGTCGACCCGGGAG
>JACOUZ010000248.1 GCA_016177515.1 Acidobacteriota bacterium | reverse complement strand
GCCGGCCCCGTTCGGCCCGACCAGCCCGACCCGGGCGCGCGGCGGGATCGCCCAGTCCACGCCCTTCAGGACCTCGTGGACCCCGTAGTTCCGCGTCACCCCTTGCAGGCGGATCATGCGGTCAGTCTACAGGATTCAGGGAATCACGGGAGGCGAATAGGGGAGGGTCTGCGCGCACAGCCAGCAGAGGAGGAAGACAATCGGGACGTGGAAGATGAGCTGCAGGATGGAGAAGCCGGCCAGGTCCCGGGCGCGGACGTTCAGGATGCCCATGAGCGGCAGCATCCAGAACGGGTTGATCAGGTTCGGCAGGGCCTCGGCGGCGTTGTAGATCTGCACCGTCCAGCCCAGGTGCACCTGCCAGGTGTTCGCCGCCGCCATCACGTACGGCGCCTCGATGATCCACTTGCCCCCTCCGGAGGGGACGAAGATCCCCAGGACGGCCGAGTAGAGGGCGACGACCAGCGGAAACGTCCCCCGGGTCGTGATGGCGACGAACAGGCCGGCCATCGCCGGCTGGATCGCCGTATTCGCGATGATCCCGAAGATGCCGCCGTAGAACGGGAACTGGATCAGGACCCCCGCGGTCGCCGGCACGGCGCGCGCCACGGCCTGGAGGAACGACGCCGGCCGCCGGTGCAGAAGCAGGCCGAGCGCCAGGAAGGCGAAGTTGAAGTTGTTCAGGTCGAGCGCCGCCACGAAGCCTTTCTCGAAGAGCTGGAGCAGGAGGAAGGCCAGCATCAGGAGGGCGATCACCACGCCGAGGACGGGGCTGCGCTCCAGTTTTTCGGCCGGCGTCCGCGCCTCCGCGATCTCGATGCCCTTCGCCTCGAAACGCACCCCCATCGACGCGGCGGTCCGGGCGCGGGCCGGATCGGGGCAGGAGAAGTAGGCGACGGCCACGGACACGGCGACCAGGACCGCGGCGACGACCAGGCTCTGCCAGAGGAAGATGGTCTTTGACAGCGGAATCACCCCGGTCACGGGGAGGAGCGCCGGCGGGATCGTCGAGGGCGTGGCCTGCAGGAGCGCCGCGGACGACGACAGTCCCAGTGCCCAGACGCTGCCCAGGCCCAGGTAGGCCGCGGCGCCGATGGCCCGGTAGTCGATCCCCTCGATGCGGCGGGTGACCTCGCGCACCAAAAGGCCGGTGAAGATCAGCGACAGGCCCCAGGACAGAAGCGATGCCGCCATGGCGAAGAAGGCGACGAAGGCCACGGCCCCGCGGGGTGTATTCGGCAGGCGGGCCAGCCCGCGGATCAGACGCTCGAGGGGCGGCGAGGAGGCGACGACGAAGCCGCCGATGATGACCAGGGCCATCTGCATGGTGAACGGCACCAGCGTCCAGAAGCCGCCCCCGAACTCGGCGACGAGGCGGAGCGGCTTCTCGCCCAGGGCCAGCCCGGCGACGAACACGAAGAGGACGGCCGCCAGGGCGAAGACGAAGGCGTCGGGAAACCAGCGCTCGCAGGCGTCGGCGATCAGCATGCCGGCGCGCGCCAGCGGCGCTCCGGCGCGCTCCGGCGGCGGTCCGGTGGGAGGGGTCGTGTCGGTGGGGCCGGCAGCGTTCAGGGGCTCACCTCGGAAGGTGCCTGACGGCGGCGGATTGTATTACAATCGGCTTTGTGGAAAAGCTGCACGACAGTCTGCTGAAGCTGGTGGTCGAGACTTCCACCAACCTGCCGCCGGACGTGCGCCGGGCGATGACCCGGGCGCTCCAAACGGAGGAGCCCGGTACCCGGTCGTCGCAGGCGCTCCAGGTGATCGCCTCCAACATCGACATGGCGGCCGGGTGCGAGGGGCCCATCTGCCAGGACACCGGCTGGCCGACCTTCCTGGTCAAGACGCCGATCGGGACCGACCAGATGCGCTTCGAGGAGGGGATCCGGCGGGCGATCACCGAGGCGACCCGGCGCGGCAAGCTGCGGCCGAACTCGGTCGACCCGCTCAGCGGGAAAAACAGCGGCGACAACCTCGGCCCCGGGACCCCGACCGTCCATTTCAGCCAGTGGCCGAACGCCGGCGAGATCGAGGTGCGGCTGCTCCTCAAGGGGGGCGGCTGCGAGAACAAGAACATCCAGTACTCCGTTCCCATGGAGATTCCGAACCTCGGGCGCGCCGACCGCGATCTCGACGGGGTGCGCAAGTGCCTCCTGCACGCCGTCTGGCAGGCGCAGGGACACGGGTGCAGCGTCGGGGCGATCGGAGTCTGCATCGGCGGGGACCGGACCTCGGGCTACGAGCACGCCAAGATGCAGCTGTTCCGGACACTGGACGACGTCAACACCGATCCGCGCCTGCGCGAGCTGGAGGAATACGTCCTCAGGACCTCGAACGCTCTCGGCATCGGCACGATGGGTTTCGGCGGCGGCGTGACCCTGATCGGCTGCAAGATCGGCGTCCTCAACCGCCTGCCGGCGTCGTTCTTCGTGACCGTCGCTTACGACTGCTGGGCATTCCGGAGGCTGGGAGCGGTCCTGGATGCCTCAAGCGGCGCCATCAAGCGCTGGCTCTACCGGGATGAGGCGCCGGTCGAGCCGATGGCAACGCGCGCAGGGTTCCCGCTCACCGGCAGGGAGATCCCGCTCCGCCCTCCCCTGGGGGAGGCGGACGTCCGCAGGCTCAAGGTCGGGGACGTGATCCTGATCAGCGGCCCCATGTACACCGGGCGCGACGCCGTGCATCATCACCTCATGAAGCACGCCCCGCCGGTCGACCTGCGCGGCCAGATTCTCTACCACTGCGGGCCGGTCGTCCTGAAGGAGGGGGACGGCTGGCGGATGACCGCGGCCGGCCCCACGACGAGCAGCCGCGAGGAGCCGTATGAGGCCGACGTCATCGGCCGCTACGGCCTCAGGGCGGTGATGGGGAAGGGAGGCATGGGGCCGAAGACGCTGGCGGCCCTCCGGGAGCATGGCGCGGTCTATCTCAACGCCATCGGCGGAGCGGCCCAGTACTACGCGCGCTGCATCGAGGCGGTGGAGGGGGTGGACCTGCTCGAGTTCGGCCTCCCCGAGGCGATGTGGCACCTGCGCGTCAAGGATTTCCCGGCCATCGTCACCATGGACTCCGCGGGGCATTCGCTCCACGCCGACGTCCAGGCCGCCTCGGCCGAGGTCCTCAAGACCCTGGCGACTCCGGTTTTCGCCTGATCGGCGTCAGGCGGCGCCCTGGGCCTGCTGCCGCGAGGCGATGAGGCGATCGAGCTCGCTCTTCAGCCGGGACAGCACCTCGTCGTAGCCGAAGGTCCCGATCGTCTCCGACTTGCGCTTCAGGTTGACGTGCGTGGGGGCGCACCACAGCCCCAGATCGGCGTCGTCGGTCTCGCCGGGGCCGTTCACCCGGCAGCCCATCACCGCGATCGTGATGGCGTGGTCGCGCGCGTAGGCCGTGACCTCCCGCACCTTTTCGGCCAGATCGACGAAGGCCTCGTTCTCCACCCGCGAGCAGGAGGGGCAGGAGATGATGTTGAGGCTTTTCCCGAGGTTCTCCGGCACCGAGCGGAAGCGGCCGCGGGCGATGTCGTCCAGGATCTGCCGGCCGGCGGCGATCTCCTCACCCTTGCGATGGTTCGGGACCGTCAGTGAGACGCGCAGGGTGTCGCCGATGCCGCGCGACACGAGCTGCTCGAAGGCGATGCGCGTCTTGAGGATCCCCTCGGGGGGCAGGCCGGCCTCGGTGACCCCGAGGTGCAAAGGCACGTCCGGGCGGGCGGCCGCGAAGCGGCGGTTGGCGTCGATCACCTTGATCGGGTCGGAGTCCTTGAGCGACACGCAGTAGCGCGTGAAGCCGAGGCCGTCGAGAAGGGCCGAGTGCTCGAGCGCCGACTCCACCATCCCGGCGACCGAGTCGCCGCCGAAGCGCCCCGCCTTTTCCGGATCGATCGACCCGCAGTTCACTCCCACCCGGATGGCGCAGCCGCGCCTCTCCGCCGCCTCGGCGAGGAACGCCACCTTGTCGCGCACCGGCCTGGCCTTCTGATGATGGTGAAGGTGGCCGGGGTTGTAGCGGATCTTGTCGACGTGCGGGGCCACCTGGGCGGCCAGACGGTAGTTCTCCTGCAGGTCGACCGCCAGGTTCGCCCGGGTGCGGGCCCTTATGGCGGGCAGCGCCGCGGCGTCTTTCGGGCTGTCCACGGCGATGCGCACGACATCGGCGCCGGCGCGCTCCAGGTCCTGGATCTGGCGCACCGTCGCCTCGACGTCCCAGGTCTTCGTGGCGCACATGCTCTGCACGGCGATCGGATGGCCGCCGCCGATGGTCGTCCTGCCGATGCGCACGGCGCGCGTCGGGTTCCGCGGAAAGAGGGTCGTCCCGGGCATCACGCCGCGATCATAGCAGGGGGGCGAGGCGGGTCACAAGGAACCGCCGGGCCCGCCCTAGGAGTGTGTCCGAGTGTTCGGCCGGCCGGCCCCCGCCCGCACCAGCCCGGCGCGAAGCTCCGCGAGAGGGTAGAAGGTGTCGCGCCACACGACGCCGCCGCGGGCCAGGACCCGTAAAGCCGAATTCCAGGCCGCGGCGAGAAGCAGCAGCACGGCGGCCGGGTAGAGCGCGGACAGCAGGAACGCGTTGCCGCCGTGGCGGCGCGTGTGGGTGCGGAACCCGGCCCAGACGATCAGGGCCTGGAGGGCCAGAGGCAGCCAGCCGATGAGAGCCACCGCCGCGCGGCCGGGGTCCGCGGTCAGGAGGTTCGCGGCGGCCGGGTTGCCGCCGGCGAATGGAAAGCCCGCGAACGCCAGAAAGCTCGCCGCGGCGGAGACAGCGGGCCCAAAGGCCAGAAAGAGCGCCAGTCCGGTGAAGGCGCTCAGTTCGGTCGCCGAGTAGGCGAACCCGGCGAAGAAATTCTTCTCCAGGCCGCGCGCCACGTTCAGGGCGCCCCGGTGCCAGGGGCAGCGGACCAGCCCCACGCCGTCGAAAAACCTCTGGCGCGCTCCGCTTTCCTTGAGGAGACGGCCCAGCTTGAAGTCATCGGTCGGGTCCATTCTCAGGAGCGTGTGCCCATGGATCCCGTCGTAGGCGGCCCGGCGCACCAGGTTGAACGCGCCGATGCCGGCGCCGCCGCGCCGCAAGTCGCGGTGCATTTCATAGAGGCGCCCCGCCAGCAGGTACATCTGCGCGAACACCGCCAGGAGCGCCGCCTGCATGGGCGAAATCGGGCGCTGATCGGGGATGACGGCGACGTGATCGATGTGCTGCTCCTCGGCGAGCGCCACGACGCGCGCCAGAAGTTCGTCGTCGGCCAGCTCCACGTCGCCGTCCAGGAAGAGAATCCACTCCCCCCGCGCCCGGGAGGCGCCGGTGTGGCAGGCGTGGCACTTGCCCAGCCACCCCCTCGGCAGGTCGCGAATGTGGATGACGACAAGCTCCGGGGCCGGCCGTCCCTCCGCATCGGGAGCCGGCCCGCGTTCGGCCTTCAGACGGTCGAGGATCTCGGCCGTGCCGTCGGACGAGCGGTCGTCCACCGCGATGACCTCGATCCCCGGGTCACGCTGCGCCAGCAGCCGACGGACGGTCGTCCCGATGCTCGCGGCCTCGTCCCGCGCCGTCACCACCACGGAGAGGGAGGGCCGGCGGCGAGGCGGGCCGGCGAGGGGAGCGCCCGCGTCGAGCGCCGCGGCCAGCACGGGAATGTTGCGGGCGGCGCGGCGCAGGAGAACGCCCAGGACGATCCACGCGGTGGGCAGGAGCACGGCGGAAATCGCGAGGAGCGCAGCACCCGGATTCACGGGGGTAGGATACTTGACTCGGGCGGAGGGTTGATCTTTACTACGGCAGCCGACCTGTCGTGATTCGGGATTCTCAAAAGGGGGTGTATCCATGAAACATACGGCTCTAGCTGCCGCCGTTGTCGCCTTGCTGTGCGCCGTCGTCGCGATCGCGGGAGCTCCGGCGCCGCCGGCGGCTGTCTCGCCCGCCTGGAATTTCAACGCCACGATCATCGAGGCGTGCTCCTGCCCGATGTTCTGCCAGTGCTATTTCAACAGCCACCCGGCCGGCGAGCACGGCGAGGCCGGAGGGCACTATTGCAAGTTCAACAACGCGTTCAAGGTCAACAAGGGGAGCTTCGGAACCGTCAAGCTCGACGGCGCCAAGTTCTGGGTCGCCGGGGATCTGGGCGGCGATTTCTCCAAGGGGATGATGGACTGGGCCGTGGTGACCTTCGACCGCGCCACCACCAAAGAACAGCGCGACGCGATCGCCACGATCCTGGGCAGCGTCTACCCGGTCAAGTGGAACTCGCTGACCACGGCCGAGGGGGACATGTCGTGGACGGCCGGCAAGGACGAGGCGCGGGCCCTGCTTGACGGCGGCAAGTCCGGCGAAGTGGTCCTCAAGCGCTTCCAGGGGAACACGAACGAGCCGGTCGTCATCAGGAACCTCAAGTACTGGGGGGTGCCGCGCAACGACGGCTTCATCCTGATGCCGAACGTCGTCGAGGCCTACCGGGCGGGTGACAAGCAGTTCGAGTACAGGGGCACGAACGGCTTCATGATCACCATCGACTCCAGCTCGAAGGACTCCGGGCCGGCCGCCAAGGCCGGCAGGTAGGGAGCGGCCGGAGGCGGCCGCCCGACGCAAGCGTGAAGGGGCGGCCGCCCTCAGGACGGCGGCGGGGCGGACATCACCGCCGAGCGGGCGATGTCCTCCTGCCGGATCTTGTTCACGTCGAACGCCTGCAGGGCGGCGATCAGCTTCTCCATCGCCTGGTCGAATCCCGGGAGGGTCTTGCGCGCCCGCGTCAGCGGGTTGCACCGCGCCATGACGAAGTTCTTGACGAACGGGTGGTTGATCCCCCGCCGCTTCAGCCTGTCGACGATTCCCTTGAGATGGCCGTCGGCCTCTTCGACCCGGCCGGCGCGCTCCTGCCGAGTGGCGTAGCCCGCCTTCAGGGATGACTTCAGGAAGCGATCGACCCGCCGCAGGATGGGGGAGAAGGCGCCGCCGGCGAAACGGGGGAACTTTTCGTACAGGAGCCCCAGCGTGACGAAGCAGGACTCCTCGAACTGGAAGGCGTACTCCTCCTCGTCGCGCTTCACCCCCTGCTCGATCAGGCCCCTGTACATCCTGATCACCTCGAGCGACTTCTCCTTGAGGTTGTGCGCCTTCTCCGTGTTGAGGGCGAGAATCTGGAAGGCGACCTCGGCCTCCGGAATGACAATGGCGGGGACGAAGGCGGCCTTCAGTTTCTCCAGGACGTGGCGGCGGTGGTTGCCGTTCGGGGTCCAGTAGGTGCCGTCCGCCCGGATCGCCACGACCGGATCGATGAACCGATCGATCTTTTTGATGACCCGGAGCAGGCGTTCGGCGTGCGCCTTCGAGAGGTCGCGCTGGTAGGGGGTCGGCTGCACCCTGGCGGCGGGCAGCAGGGCGAAAATCTGCCAGTGATCCCCGACCGGCTCCCTGTAGGCGGCGAGGGGGCAGCCGCCGTCCTTCTCGATCGACTCGGCGAGCCGCAGCACCTCGGCCGGCGGCTCCTGGTCTTCGGGGTAGACGGCGAACCCGAGACGCGCCATGACGCTACTCGTCCTCGTCCTCGGCGGGACAGACCGTCAGGTTGTTCTTGACCGCCCTGACGTGCTTGACCCTTTTCGCCAGGTTGCGCGCCCGCTTGATCTGGTCGCGGGAGTCCGCGCAGCCGTTGAGGGTGACGACGCACTCGTCCGTGTCCACATTGATCTTGAAGGCGCCGATCACGTCGTCGGACATGAGGCGCGCCTTCACCGAGGCGGTGATCAGCGCGTCCCGGCACTCGTCCGCCCGCGCCTCCGGAGGTCCGGCCATGAGGCCCCAGGCCAGGGCGCAGAAGATCAGGGGTACGGAAAACCGGCGCACTCGAGTTTTCGGGCGAGTCATCGTCTCTCCCTCCCATGGTGGTAAGGTCCGCACCACCATGGACACCTTACTGCGAAGCTCCGGCTCTCGGCAAGAGAGAGCGGAGGGCGCGCTACAATGCCCCCGGGAGCAGGGCCGATGCTGTGCGGCCGGGCTCCCAGGAGGGTCCCACGATGAGCATGAGCGCCAGGCTGCGTGAGCGGGCGGCGCCTGCTTGGGAGCGCGAGCTCTCGCACCCGTTCGTCGAGGGGCTCGGCGACGGCACGCTCGATCCCGCGCGCTTCCAGGTGTGGCTGCGGCAGGACTACCTGTTCCTGATGGAGTACTGCCGCGTGGTTGCCCTGGCGGCGGCGCGCGCGGAGGATCTCGAGGGCATGCAGCGCTTCGCCGAACTTCTGCAGTCGACCCTGCGGACCGAGATGGGGCTGCACCGGCGGTACGCCGCACAGTTCGGTCTCGGCGCCGACGATCTGGAAGCCGCCGTGCCGCTGCCGGCGACCCGCGCCTACGCCGATTTCCTGGTGCGGATCGCCTACGAAGGGCCGCTGGCCGCCATCGTCGCGGCCCTCCTGCCGTGCGCCTGGGGGTACTCCGAGATCGCCTCGCGCCTGGCGGCCCGGCCGGCCCCGCCCGCCGACGACCGGTACCGGGAGTGGATCAGGACCTACTCGTCTCCCGAGTTTTCCGCCTACGCGGACTGGCTGCGCGGGCTGCTCGATCTTCTCTCCGAATCGCTCTCCGGGGCGGAGCAGAGACGGTTGGAGGAGATCTTCATGGCCGCCAGCGAGCACGAGGTCCGTTTCTGGGACATGGCGTACGGGATGGAAGGGGGCCCGGCGCCCTGACGTGCTCCCCCGCCCGCCCGGCCGGGAGCCGAAGGGCGTCTTACTGCTGCGCTCCCTGCGGGTACTGGTAGAAGGCGTTGTTGGTATAAATGATGTCGCAGTTGAAGTCGGCAGTGGCGCCGCCGGGATTGGTGCCGGCGACGCCGTCGGCGCCATGGCTGGTGATGGTGTAAACCGTGCCGGCGGAGTTGGTGTCGACGTGCCACGGGTTGTTCCAGCCGTCGTTCGGCGGGACCGAGCGCAGGTAGCGCGACAGGAACGAGCTGAGCGCGGCGGCGTTGGCGTCGCTCAGGCTCCGCGGGTAGGTGTTGTTGTCCACGGCGTAGGTCTCGAGGGCCGAGCCGATGGCCCGCATGTCGGCCAGGGTGCGCCCCTGCTTCGCCTTGTTCATGGCGCTGCGCAGGTTGGGGATGGCGATCGCGGCGATGAGGCCGATGATCGCGACGACGATCAGTAGCTCGATGAGCGTGAAGCCGGCCTGTCTCCGCCGGCCGCCGCGTCTCCGGTTTGAATTCCCCGCGCCTGGCGCTTGCATCCCTCGGATCCCTCCGGGAAGGCCGGTTAGTCTAGCACGCGCATGGGCCCCGGCAGGGGCTCCGCGTCCTCCTGAATACGGAGCGCCGGGCCCGGGCGTCTAAGGAGCCTCCCCGAGCCCCAGCAGGATCGCCGGGTCGGCGTTCCCGCCGCTCAGCACGACCGCCGTCGGGACCTCGAACGTCCGGGCCGCGCCCGACAGCAGGGCCGCGACGCCGACCGCGCCGCTCCACTCCACCAGCAGGTGCTCGGATTTCAGGAGAAAAACCGCCGCCTCCCGGATCGCCTCGTCCGCTACGGTCACCACGTCGGCCACCAGGGAGCGGGTGATGGCGAAGGTGAGGTCTCCCGGGCGGGAAGGCACGAGCCCGTCGGCGATGGACCGGGCCGAGGGGAGGGTCACCGGCGCTCCCGCCCTGAGGGACGCCGCCATCTTGGCCGCTCCCTCCGGCTCGACGCCGATGACCCGGATGCCGGCCCGGTGGTAGGCGCAGGCCAGGGCGACCCCCGAAATCAGCCCGCCGCCTCCGACCGGCACCAGGACGGTGCCGGCGTCCGGCATCTGCTCGAGGACCTCGACTCCGCACGTCGATTGGCCGGCGATGATCCACGGGTGGTCGAAGGGGGGCACCATGACGAGCCCGCGCTCCTTTTGCAGAGCCTCGGCGCGCTCCTTCCTTTCGAGCGACGTGGTGCCGGCCAGGTCCACCTCGGCCCCGAGGCCGCGCACGCGCTCCCGCTTCAGCGCGGGGGCCGTCCTCGGCATGACGACGACAGCGCGGGTCCCGGCGCGGCGGGCGGCGTGGGCCACGGCGATGGCGTGGTTGCCGGAGGAGTAGGTGATCACGCCGCGCGCCCTCTCGTCCGGAGCGAGGCGGGCGATGAAGTTCGTCGCGCCGCGCATCTTGAAGGCGCCGCCGGCCTGGAGATTCTCGCACTTCAGCGCCACCCGGTGGCCGGCGCGCTCGGAGAGCACCTCCGACACCAGCAGGGGGGTGACGCGCGCATTGTGGGCGACGCGCGGACGCGCCTCGCGCAGCTCCGCGGGGCCCAGCTCCTCCTTCTCGAATCCGGCGACATCCGTCATGAGACGCGCGCCTCGCGCGCGCCCGTATCTTCTACCATGCCCGGCCGCCCCGGCAAGGCCACCCGCCGCTGCGCGGCCACCCCGCCAGGACCACCCGCCGATGCGCGGACGGCCCGGCTCACATCGTCCGCCCTGCCCGGGGGACAACGCCTTATAATGTCCGGCACCACGATCGTCGGCGGGTGGAGCGACCGGCCGGCCGCGGGAGCGCGGAGAGGGGATGCGGTGTTCGCAAAAGAAGGACTGGAAGGGGTCGTCGCGGCGCGCACCGGGCTGAGCCTGATCGACGGCGAGAAGGGCCGCCTCAGCTACCGCGGCTACTCCATCCACGACCTGGCCGGGCACTCCACGTTCGAGGAGGTCGTGCACCTCCTGTGGTACGGCGAGCTGCCCACGCGCGGCCAGCTCGAGCAGACGCGCCGGGATCTCTCGTCGCAGCGGGCGCTGCACCCGGACGCGCTGGACGTCCTGCGGCGCTTCGCGCGCGACGCATCGCCGATGGACATGATGCGGACCGTCGTGTCCACCCTGGCGATCCACGACCCGGACGTGCACGAATCGACGCGCGAGGCGAACCTGCGCAAGGGCATCCGCCTGACCGCGCAGCTGCCGACTATCGTCACCGCCCACGAGAGGCTGCGCAAGGGGAAGGACCCGATCCCGCCCGACCCGGGCCTGGGACACGCGGCGAACTTCCTCAACATGCTCGCGGGCAGGAAGCCGGACGACCTGAGCACGCGGGCGCTGGACGTGGCGATGATCCTGCAGATGGACCACGGGCTCAACGCCTCCACGTTCGCGGCGCGCGTGACGGCCGGCACGCTGGCCGACCTGCACGCGGCGGTCACCTCCGCCATCGGCACGCTCAAGGGGCCGCTGCACGGCGGCGCCAACCACGACGTGATGGTGATGCTGCGCACGATCGGCGAGGTGAGCAAGGCGGCCGAGCACGTGCGCACGGAGCTCCTGCAGAAAAAGAAGATCCCCGGCTTCGGGCACCGCGTCTACCGGACCATCGACCCGCGCGCCATCCACCTGCGCACGCTGTCGGAGCGGCTGGGCAAGGCGACGGG
>JACOUZ010000253.1 GCA_016177515.1 Acidobacteriota bacterium | reverse complement strand
GCTGCGCGCCCTGAGCGGGGTCCACGGCATTCTGGCCGTCGCGAGAGCCGACGACCGCCTTCTGGGCGAGGCCGAAGCTTTGGCGCTCACGGCCCTCGGAGAGCTGCTCGGCCTGTCGGTCGAGAACGCCCGGGCCTTCGAGAAGGCGCCGCCTCCCGGCGCGTCCCAGGCCGGCCTGCTCCCGCAGCTCGTCCAGGCCCAGAAGATGGAATCAATCGGCACGCTGGCAGGCGGGATCGCGCACGAATTCAACAACATCCTCGCCTCGATCCTCGGGTACGCCAGCCACATCGAGAGCCTCACCACCAGCGACAACCCGATCCAGCGTGAGGCCGCGACCATCGCCCGGCAGGCGCGCCGGGCCGCCGAGCTCACGCAGCAGATGGTGGCGTTCGCGCGCGGCGGCCAGTATTCGCTCGAGCCGGTGGACCTGAACCGGTCGATCGCGGAAACGGTCTCCCTACTTTCCAAGAGCATCGACCCGCGCATCGTCGTGGAGGTCCGCCCCGATCCCGACCTGCCGTGCGTCGAGGCCGATACCGGGCAGATCCAGCAAGTGTTGATGAACGTGGCGGTCAACGCGGCGGAAGCGATGCCGGAAGGGGGCCGGATCACGTTCGAGACCCGGGTCGCCCACCTCGATCAGGGGTACGTGCGCTCGCAGCCCGGCCTGGCGCCCGGGGACTACGTAGAGGTCGTCGTCGGCGACACCGGTGCGGGGATGTCGATCGACGTCGCGGACCGAGCCTTCGAGCCATTCTTCACGACCAAGACCAGTGGCAAAGGGACCGGCCTCGGCCTCTCGGTGGTCTACGGCATCGTCAGAAACCACAAGGGCCACATCAGCATCGGCAGCACGCCGGGGCTGGGGACGACGGTGCGGGTCTACCTCCCGGCGCTCGGCCGCGGCCCCGGACGCGGCAGTCCGCCCGCCGGGATCCCGGATTCCTCCCCGGAATCGGGGGCAGTCCCGCAGCACCCTGCCACACCGTCGCCCGCGCGGACCCCCGTGCCGGCGCATCCGTTCGAAAGCATAAGCGTCTTCGAGCCCGACCGGCGGCGCCCGCCGGCGCCGGATCGCCCCCACGAAAGGCAGGAGCCGCCGCCTGACTGGGGCGTCGATGAGGGTCTGTCCTCGTGCTCGCCGTCGGCCGCCCTGTCGGAGTCGGCCGCAGCAGCAACGGAGTTGGACGCCGCGCCGGTGCCGGCGCCGCCGGCCGCGCTCGCGTCCCCAGCCGCGCCACAGGCACCGGTCGCGTTCCCGCCGCCGGCCGCGACTCCGGCCGCTCCGCCCGTGAGCGTCGCCCCGCCCGCGCCCGATGCACCGCCCGCTGCCGGAGAGGCGCCCATCAAGCCGACGGCGGCCGGCAGGGGACCGGCGCGGGCGCGGATTCTCGTGGTGGATGACGAGCTGACGATCCGCGAGATGACGCGGGACATCCTGGAGTCGAACGGCTGCGAAGTGGTGCTGGCAACGGACGGCGTGGATGCTCTGGATGTGTACAGGCGCGAGTGGGGCCGCCTGGACCTTGTCCTGCTGGACATGGTGATGCCGCGCATGGGCGGCCTCGAGACGTTCCGCCGGCTGATCGGCATGGACCGCGGCGCGCGCGTCCTCCTGTGTTCGGGGTACGCCGACAACGACAAGGCGCAGCGGGCGCTGAAGGAGGGGGCCCTCGGCCTCCTGCCCAAGCCGTTCACCATGACGGAGCTGTTCTCCCGCATCGACAGAATCCTCGCCAGGGGATAGACTCTCCCCCGAAGACCACGGGGGGGGACATGTCAGCGGCGGAGCTTCTCTTCTTCCACAAATCCACGTGAACGACCTGCCGCAGAGCAAGAGGTCTCTTGCTCAGGAAGGGCGCCAGGCTGATCGAGAGGGATCTGGGCAAGGAGCCTCTGTCCGAAGCCGAACTCAAGGATCTCTTCGGCAATCGCGACCCGCGCGAGTTCCTCAACGCCCGCAACGAGCTTTATCGCAGGATGAAGATGGCGGAGCACCCGCCCTCCCCCTCCGACGCCCTCCGCCTGATGGCGAAGAACCCCAACCTGATCAGAAGGCCGATCACGGTGCGCGGCGGCGATCGGGTCCTGGGCTTCGACGAGGTGGCGCTGGCGCGGCTCCTGCGCTGAAATTTCCTGACGATCCGCCCCCGGCTCGACCTGGATGAGCGGAGGGCCGGCGGCTCACTTCCAGTCGAAGTCCTGCAGGAACTCCTCGCGCACCATCTCGCGGATCCGCTGCAGGTCCTCCTCGAACAGACGGCGGCGCTCCGCCTCGTCCGGGTGGAATTTCCTCTGCACCTCGGCCCAGGCCCGCTGCTCGCCGTCCAGGGCCGCGAAATTGCGCAGCTGCGCCACGAACACGTGCGTATAGTCGCTGCACGGCGCGACGCCGTGGTAGGGAACCGTCAGGAAGGAGTACTTCTGCCAGATGCCGCGCGCCACCATGGCGTCGAGCATCGGACGGAACACGGTCTTCACGAAGCGGTCGTAGTCGTCCGACTTGCCCGGGAAGGCGCGCAGGTACTCGACGTGGTAGATCCGGCCCCCGATGGGGGAGAGGCCGCCGTAAGGCGACTCCCCGCCGTCAACCTCGGGCCCGCTGAAGCGCGCATTGCCCCTCCGACCGGGCGGTGTTATCGTGCCGGGACGGGAGGAAACCGCATGAGAACCGCCCGCTTCATCATCGCCCCGGCGGCCTCCGCGCTGCTCTTGGCTGCGCATCCGGGGCCCGTGCCCGCGGCCGATGAGGGCCCGCAGATCACGATCTACAACCAGGACTTCGCCCTGGTCCGGCAGGTGCGGACCCTGCGCCTGAAGGAGGGGGAGAACGAGTTGCGCATCGGCGGCGTGGGGGCCCTCCTGGAGCCCGAATCGGTGGTGCTCCGGGATCGGCAGGACACGAAGGGGCTGCGCATCGTGGAGCAGCGCTACGAGGGAGACACTCTCAGCCAGGAACTCCTGCTCCGGCAGCACGAGGGGAAGGTCGTGGCGTTCCAGACTATCAACCCGGTAACCGGCAAGAGGGAAATCACCAGCGGCCGGATCCTCAGAAGCGGCCGATCGCCGCGGCAGGGACTGGTGCCGGACGGCGGGCTGGTTCCGGACGGGGAACTGACTCCGATCGTCGAAGTGGACGGCAAGATCCAGTTTTCGCTCCCGGGCGAACCCCTGTTCGACGCCCCCGGCCCCCGCGCCCTCCTGGAGCCGTCGCTCGTGTGGGACCTCTGGACGGATCGGGCGGGGGAGCGGGCCCTGGAGCTTTCGTATCTCACGACGGGCGCCGGCTGGAAGGCGACCTACAACGCCGTGACCTCGGAGAAGGGGGATCGTTTCGATCTGGCCGGCTGGGTCACTCTGACCAATTCCAGCGGCGCCTCGTGGGAGAACGCGCGGATCGAGCTATTGGCCGGCGAGGTGAGGAAGGTCCAGCCGGTGAGGGCGAGGGGCATGATGCTCGAAGCCGCGGCCGTGGATGCCCCTTCCCCGCCGCCGGAGGTCGGCGAGCGCCCGTTCGACGAGTATCATCTTTATACGCTGCCGCGCCCCGTAACCCTGAAGGACCGCGAGGTCAAGCAGGTCGAGTTCTGCCGGGGTAGCGACGTTTCCGCCGCGCGCCTGTACGTCTACGACGGGGCGATGATGGGCGCCTACATGGGATGGAACCCCGAGATGGCGCTCACCCGCCCCGACTACGGCACGCAGGGCGGCACGCGCGTGGCCACGATGCTCGAGTTCACCAACAGCAAGGCGTCCGGGCTCGGCCTGCCGCTGCCGCGCGGCACGATCAAGGTCTACCGCGCCGAGGCCGGCGGGTCGCGGCGGTTCGTCGGCGAGAGCCCCCTCGGCCACACGGCGACCGGTGAGAAGGTGCGCCTGGTCCTCGGGAGCGCCTTCGACCTCGCCGGCGAGCGCCGGCAAACCGGCTACCGGGTCGATTCCGGCAAGGAGAGCGCCGAGGAGTCCTTCGAAATCAAGGTCCGGAACCACAAGAAGGAGCCGGTCGAGGTCCGCGTCGTCGAGCACCTGTACCGCCGGGCCACCTGGAGGATCCAGGCGTCATCCGATCCTTACGAGACGATCGACTCGCGCACGATTGAGTTCAGGGTGAAGGCCCCGCCGGACGGCGAAAAGGTGGTGACCTACCAGGTGCGCTACTCGTGGTGAACGGCTCCTACCCCTCGCGGCGGGTAAGCTTCACCCTGCCGCCGGGCCGGACGCGCGACAGTCGGGCGGCGTCGCGGCCAGAACGGCGTACACCCGCACCCCGTCCACCTCGATCCGGATCGCTCGCTCGGCGGGCACGATCACGCTCCTCTGTCGGCGTCGTCCGGCTGCACGCGATCGCCTAGTAGGTTTCCCGCAGTGGCAGGGCGCGGGCGGCATCCATCCAGCGTCTGACGGCGGGGTGCGACAGGACCGCCTCCATGTAGGCCGGCGCCTTCGGGGCGTGCGCGGCCGGCACGCGGAAGGCGGTCAGCCGGACGACGGCGGGGGCGTACAGGACGTCGGCGGCGGTGAAGGGGCCGAACAGGAACGGCCCCGGCGCCTGCCGGCGGTCCAGGGCGTCCTGGAAGTACGACAGCATCTCGGCGCCTTCCTGCAGGGCCTCGGGTGTCGGCCGGGGCGGCTGCG
>JACOUZ010000252.1 GCA_016177515.1 Acidobacteriota bacterium | reverse complement strand
GGCCACACCGCGTCGCGGCGATTTCGAGCCGCGCCATGTGCATGAGAGGGCCACCCAGGAGCCCGCGCGAGCGAGCATGAGTCGCGACGCGGTGTGGCCCGCCACGCTTACGTGGCGCACTCCCCTTCGCCCACCTCGACCGTGAACGGCCGGTCCGACCCGAGGTCCTTGTAGTCGTCTTCCTGCAAGTCCTTCTCGGAGAAAGTGGTGAGGTCGGAGAGCGCCGTGCTCACGCGCTCGAGATCGACGCGCTTGAAGAAGGCGAGCGCCGTCTCGTCCGGCGCGCGCTCGTCCCGGTAGAGGGCCAGGAGGCGGGCGAGCGCCTCGGGAACGCGCCGGGCGGGGATCTTGACCGAGCGCCGACCGAAGTGCGCCCCCTCGCCGTCCACGCTGCCGCCGAGGAGCATCTGGTAGGCGGGCACGCCGCGATCGCCGACGTGCTTCGCCGCGCCGTGGAAGCCGATGCCGGCGACGTGGTGCTGGCCGCAGGAGTTCGGGCAGCCGCTGATCTTGATGCGCAGGTCCGAGGCGGCGGCGATCAGATCCTTGCCGCCGTTGCCGGCCGCCGCCGTCAGCGAATCCTTCACCGCCAGCGCCAGCTCGCGCGAGCCGGTGACGGCGATCTTGCACGACTCGGCCCCGGGGCATGAGGTCGGGTCGAGGAGCCGGCCGGCCTCGCCGAGGCCGAGCCCGATGCGCTCGAGCTCCCGGTAGACGGCGGGGAGCTCCTCGCTCTTCACCCAGCGCAGCAGCATGTTCTGGTCCTGGGCCGTGCGGACCGCGCCGCTGCCGGAGGTCTCGGCGATCGTGGCGATCGCCTCGAGCTGCGCGGCGGTGATGTCGCCCCGCGCCAGGGTGACGAAGGCCATCGAGTAGCCCGCCTGGCGCTGCGGGCGGGTGTTGGTCGCCGCCCAGGCGCGGAAGGCCGGCGTCCCCGAATGGGTGATGACGTCGTGCAGGTCGGCCGGCGCTTCGGGCCGCTCCGGGCGGGCGTCCTCGACGATGAACGTCCCGATCGCGGGATCGCGAACGGGCGGGAGGGCGGCCAGCTCCTTCTCGATCTCCGCCTTGAACGTCCCGAAGCCAAGCTTGCGAATGGCGTACTTCATGCGCGCCTGGCCCTTGTTCTTGCGGTTGCCGGTGCGATCGAAGACGCGCACCACCGCCTCGCACACGGGCAAGAGTCTCTCGGGCGGCAGGAACTCGTGCAGCACCCAGGCGTTCTGCGGCGACACCGACAGCCCGCCGCCGATCACGACCTTGAAGCCGATCTCGCGCCGGCCGTCGGCCTCGCGGGTGCGCGCGATGATGCCGATGTCGTGCATGGCGCCCATGGCGCAGTCGGTCGGGCAGCCGGAAAGCGCGATCTTGAACTTGCGCGGCAGCGCCTGGCAGATCGGATTGCGCAGGAAGAAGCGGGTGAGCGCCTCGCCGTAAGGCGTCACGTCGAACGGCTCGTCCGGGCACACGCCGGCCATCGGGCAGGCGGTGATGTTGCGCACGGTGTTGCCGCAGGCCTCGCGCGTGGTCAGCCCGGCGGCCTCGAGCGCGTCCATGGCCTTCGGCACCACCGCCATCTTGACGAAGTGGAACTGGACGTTCTGCCTCGTGGTGACGTGCCCGAAGCCGCGCGAGCAGTCGCGCGCCACGACGGCCAGGGCCCGCAGCTGTTCGCCGCTCAGGATTCCCTGCGGGATCTTGACGCGGATCATCTGGACGTCGTCCTGGCGCTGGCCGTAGATGCCGCGCATCAACCGGAACGTCCGGAACTCGTCCGCCCCGATCTCGCCCCTCTCGTACGCCTCGAGGGTGGTGACGAACTCCTCGAGGTCCTTCGGCGCGGCGAACCGGCGGGCCGGCGCGTGCGTCCTGACGGCTTCATCGATCGGCATGGCAACCTCCCGGAGTCACTGGGCCGGACCGGTCTCCGTGTGCAGCCCGCACTCCTTCTTTGCGAAATTCGCCCAGCGGCCCGCGCGCGGGTCCTCGCCCGGCTTCACCTGCCGGGTGCACGGGTAGCAGCCGATGGACGGGTAGTTCCGGTCGTGCAAGACGTTGTAGGGGACGTTGTGGGAGCGAATGTAGGCCCAGACGTCTTCCGACTTCCAGCGCGCCAGCGGGTTCAGCTTGACCAGGTTGAACACCTTGTCCCACTCGACGAGGCCGGCATGGGCCCGCGTCGGCGCCTGATCGCGGCGGATGCCGGTGATCCAGGCCTGGAATCCGCCGAGGTGGCGGCGCAGCGGCTCGACCTTGCGGATCCTGCAGCACACGTCGGGCTGCCGCGCGAACAGGTCCTGGCCGTGCAGCGACGCCTGCTCCTCGATGGTCAGGAGCGGCTTCACCGCCACCGCGCGGATGCCGTACCTCTCGACGATGCGGTCCCTGACCTCGAAGGTCTCTGGGAAGAGGTAGTCGGTGTCCAGATAGAAGACCGTGACGGACGGGTCGATCCGGGCGACCATGTCCACCAGGGCCACGTCCTCCGCGCCGAAGGAGCATGCCAGGGTGAGGCTGCCGCGGAACTTGTCAACTCCCCAGCGCACGACATCCTGGGGGGTCTTCACTTCGAACCCGTTCGAGAGATGCTCAAGCTCGGCTGGATCGATCTCGGCGACCGTCTGAATCACGTCCACCACCGCCTCCTCTGTCGGGGGCCCCATGAGCGGCCCGGAAAAGTGCCGAAAAACAAAAAACCCACTGCCGGTGGCAGTGGGTTTGAATTTCCTCCTGAATTCCCGGAGGGCCTTCTATGTCACTTTGTTACCTGACGGACCCTCCAGGCCCGCTGCCGCCGGTCGGCCGTGTAGGCCGACAACAACAACAGCAGCAGGTTGCGGGGGAGACCATGGCGCGGGCGGCAGCGGGACCGCCGCGGAGCTTCCCGAAAATGGCCTGGAAACGACTCACGGTACCCCCTCGATGCATTGTGATATACGCCCAAAGCCGCCCTGGATCAACTGGATTTCACATGCTGCAATGGAATTTCCAGCCCCTCTTCGACAGACCGACCGTCCCTGGCCTATCATCGGGCGCTCCGGTCCTGACGGAGGGGGGCGCCATCGCCCCGGGGGGAACCACATGGCGGAACGGAAGGTCAGGGCGGCCATCGTCCAGGCGGCTCCCGTCTTCCTGGATCTGGACAAGTCGGTCGAGAAGGCGATCCGGCTCACCGGAGAGGCCGCCCGCAAGGGGGCCCGCCTCGTGGCTTTCGGGGAGACCTGGCTCCCGGGTTACCCGGCCTGGCTCGACCTCTGTCCCGGATCGGCTTACTGGGACCACGCGCCGGCCAAGAAGGCCTATGCGCGCCTGGCCGCGAACAGCGCCGTCATCCCCGGTCCCGAGACCGATCGCCTCGGCGCCGCGGCGTGCGAGCACGGTGTCGTCATCGTGATCGGAATGCACGAGCGGGTGGCCGGCGGCCCCGGCCACGGCACCCTGTACAACACCAACCTGGTCATCGGGCCGGACGGGGAGATCCTGTCGCGTCACCGGAAACTGGTGCCGACCCATGCCGAGCGGCTGGTCTGGGGGCCGGGGAACGGAGAAGGCCTCGAGGCGGTCCCGACGCCCGCCGGTCGCGTCGGGTCGCTCATCTGCTGGGAGCATTGGATGCCGCTGGCCCGGCAGGCGATGCACGAGTCGGCGGAGGAGATCCACGTGGCCGCCTGGCCGACGGTGCGCGACATGTACCAGGTCGCCAGCCGCCACTACGCCTTCGAGGGCCGCTGCTTCGTGCTGGCGGCCGGCTCGATCACCAGGGCGCGCGACCTTCCCTCTGACCTCGACCTGCCGGGCGATCTCCAGGGCAAGCCGGAGACCCTGGTCTGCGCCGGCGGCTCCTGCATCATTGCGCCCGACGGATCCCTTCTCGCCGGCCCGGCCTTCGACCGCGAGGAGATCATAGTCGCCGACCTCGACCTCGGACGGATCGCCGAGGAGAGCATGGCCCTCGACGTCACCGGCCACTACAACCGCCCGGACGTTTTCCAGTTCTCGAAGCGGGTTGTGAAATAGGAAGGGAAGATGGCGGGGTCGACGGGGCTCGAACCCGCGACCTCCGGCTTGACAGGCCGGCGTTCTCACCAGCTGAACTACGACCCCGCACTCGGGTGGGACCCTGGCGCCCCTTCTTCACGGAGCCGGGGGCCCATGGTGGGCGATACTGGATTCGAACCAGTGACCCCCTGCTTGTAAGGCAGGTGCTCTCCCGCTGAGCTAACCGCCCAACGAGGCCGCCGCGCGCCTTTGCCGAAGCGCGGAATGGTAGCCCGGTGGCCGAGCGGTTGTCAAACACGCGATGGGCAACACTTGACGGGCATATGATGGGCGGACCGATGGGCAGACGAGGGGCGGCCCGCGATGGCTGATCTCGCGAGACGCGATCAGGGCGCGGGGAGCCCGTTCGCGGCGTTGTGGTCGCTCGACCCGGAGGTCCAGTACCTCAACCACGGCTCCTTCGGCGCCTGCCCGCGGCGGGTCCTCGAGTTCCAGGCGGAGCTGAGGGCAAAGCTCGAGGGGGAGCCGGTCGATTTTCTCCACCGCCAGCTGGGGGCGCGCCTGGCCGAGACGCGGGCCGCCCTGGGCGGGTTCGTCGGGGCCGATCCGGACGGCCTCGCCTTCGTCCCGAACGCGACCACGGCGGTCAACGCGGCGCTCAGGGCCTGGGATCTCGAGAGCGGCGACCGCGTCCTGACGACCGATCACACCTACGG
>JACOUZ010000247.1 GCA_016177515.1 Acidobacteriota bacterium | reverse complement strand
AGCCGGCACCTGAGCGAGCGCCTCGGGGCCGAGCACGTGACGGCGCACCACGGCAGCCTGTCGCGCCACCAGCGCCTGGCCGCCGAGCAGCGCCTCAAGAGCGGCAGCCTGCGCGCGCTCGTGGCCACCGCGTCGCTCGAGCTGGGGATCGACATCGGCTCGGTCGACCTGGTCTGCCAGGTCGGGACAACGCGCTCGATCGCCGTCCTCCTGCAGCGCATCGGGCGCTCGGGGCACTCGGTCGGCGGCTTTCCCAAGGGACGGCTGTTCCCGCTGACTCGCGACGAGCTGGTCGAGTGCGCCGCCCTCCTCGGCTGCGTGCGCCGCGGTGAGCTCGATCGCTTCTTCATCCCGGAGGCGCCGCTCGACATCCTGGCCCAGCAGATCGTGGCCGCGGTCGCCTGCGAGGAGTGGCGCGCCGGCGATCTGTACGACCTGGTCCGCCGGGCCCACCCGTATCGCGATCTGTCCCGGGCCGATTTCGATCAGGTGATCCAGACGCTCGCGGAGGGCTTCTCCCTGAGGCGCGGCCGGCGCGGCGCCTACCTGTTCCACGACCGGGTCAACGGCCGGCTGCGCGCCCGCAGGGGGGCGCGGCTGGTGGCCCTCACCTCGGGAGGCGCCATCCCCGACACCGCCGACTACGACGTCGTCCTGGAGCCCGAGAACACGGTCCTCGGCACGGTGAACGAGGACTTCGCCATCGAGAGCATGGCCGGCGACATCTTCCAGCTGGGCAACACCTCCTGGCGCATCCTGAAGATCGAGCCCGGAAAGGTGCGGGTGGAAGACGCCCGCGGCCAGCCGCCGCAGATCCCGTTCTGGCTGGGGGAAGCGCCGGCCCGCACGAGCGAGTTGTCGGCGGCCGTGTCGCGCCTCCGGGAGGAGGTCGAACGGCGCCTGCAGGCTTCCCCGCCCCGGGAAGACGCCGGGCAGCGCCTGCAGGCAGCGGCCCCCGGCCCGGCCCCCTCGGCGCCCGCTGCCGCCTTGGGTCCGGCCGCGGTCCTCGCCTATCTGCACGCCGGCTTCGGCCTCTCTCCGTCAGCCGCCTCCCAGATCGCCGACTACCTGGGCGCGGCGCACGCGGCCCTGGGCGTCCTGCCGACCCAGAAGACTCTCGTCCTCGAGCGTTTCTTCGACGAATCGGGCGGCATGCAGCTGGTGCTGCACTCCCCTTTCGGCCGGCGCATCAACCAGGCGTGGGGACTGGCGCTGCGCAAGCGGTTCTGCCGCAAGTTCAACATCGAGCTGCAGGCGGCGGCGACCGAGGACGCCATCGTGCTGTCGCTCGGGCCGTCGCACAGCTTCCCTCTCGAGGACGTCTTCCGCTACCTGCGCGCCGCGTCGGTGCGCGACGTTCTGGTGCAGGCGCTGCTCGACGCGCCGATGTTCACGGTGCGCTGGCGCTGGAACGCCTCGCGGGCGCTGGCGGTGCCGCGCTTCCGGGGCGGCCGCAGGACGCCCGCTCCGCTTTTGAGGATGCAGGCGGAGGACCTGATCGTCGCGGTCTTCCCCGACCAGATCGCCTGCGCCGAGAACCTGTCGGGCGAGCGCCGCATCCCGGACCATCCGCTGGTCCGGCAGACGATTCGCGACTGTCTCGAAGAGGCGATGGACCTCGGCGGCCTCGAGCGGCTCCTGGCCAGCATCGAGCGGGGGGAGCGGACTCTCATCGCCCGGGACGTGCGCGAGCCGTCCCCCCTGGCCCGGGAGATCCTCAACGCGCGGCCGTATGCCTTTCTCGACGGCGCGCCCCTGGAGGAGCGGCGCACCCAGGCGGTTCTCAGCCGCCGCTGGCTCGACCCGGCGTCGGCATCCGACCTCGGCACCCTGGATGCGGCGGCCATCGACAAGGTCAGGAAAGAAGCCTGGCCGCAGCCGGAGAGCGCCGACGAAATGCACGAGGCGCTCGATCTTCTCGGATTCGTCACCGAACCGGAAGCCCGGACCGGCGGCTGGGAGGATTTCATGCGCGAGCTCGCGGCCGGCCGGCACGCCGGGGTGCTGCGGGTTTCTGCCGGCGGCCCGCGGCTGTGGGTTGCGGCCGAGCGCCTGCCGCACGTCCTGGCCGCCTTCCCGGGCGGTCTTCTCGAGTCGGCGATCGCGTCCCCGGTGGGCGCGGCGCTCCCCGCCGGCCTGGCCGATGACCTGCCGGCCGGCAGGCCATCAGGCAGCCTGTCTCCCGGAGCCGCGCTCGCCGAAATCCTGCGCGGCCGGCTCGAGGCGTTCGGCCCGGCGGCCGCCAGCGGGCTGGCCGCCTCCTGCGGTCTCCCGGCGGCCGCGATCGAGCAGGCGCTCGGGATCCTGGAGGCCGAGGGGTTCGTCCTGCGGGGCCGCTTCACGCCGGAGGCGGAGGGGACCGAGTGGTGTGCCCGCAGCCTCCTGGCGCGCATCCAGCGCTACACGCTGAACCGGCTGCGCAGCGAGATCGAGCCGGTCAGCGCCGCCGATTTCATGCGCTTTCTTCTCGCCTGGCAGCGGGTGGCCCCGGACGAGCGCGCCGAGGGGCCTGCCAGCCTGGCGGCAATCCTGGAGACGCTCGAAGGCTTCGAGGCGCCGGCCGCGGCCTGGGAAGGGGACATCCTCCCGGCGCGCGTGCAGCGCTACGATCCGGCCTGGCTAGACGCCCTCTGTCTCAGCGGGCGGATCGTCTGGGCCCGACTGTCGCCGCGGCGCGGGGCCACGTCGAGGAGCCCGACCCCGGTGCGCGCCACCCCCATTTCCCTGGTGCAGCGCAGCCGCCTGGCCGCCTGGATCTCCCTGGCGCGGAGCCCGGGAGCCGATCAGGACCTCGCCCTGTCGTCCGACGCCCGCTCCGTCTTCGACCTGCTGTCGGAGCATGGCGCCCTGTTCTTGGAAGAACTGTCCGAACGAGCGGCGCTGCTCGGGTCGCGGGTCGAGAACGCGGTGGGGGAGCTGGTCGCCAGGGGCCTGGTCACCTCCGACGGATTCACGGGGCTGCGGGCCCTGATCGCTCCCGCGCGCCGCCGCCGGTCCCCGGAGGGGGGCAGGCGCCGCCGCGGGGCCTCGCCGTTCGGCATGGAGCGCGCCGGGCGATGGACCCGGCTGCCGCGCGAGCCCTGGACCTCCGTCGATCCGCTGCACGCAGCCGAGATGGTCGCACCGGTTCTCCTGCGGCGCTACGGCATCGTCTTCCGGCGCCTCCTGGATGCCGAGGGGCCCATGCCACCGTGGCGCGATCTGCTGCGGGCGTTCTGGCGGCTGGAAGCCAGGGGGGAGATCCGCGGCGGCCGCTTCGTCTCCGGGATGCAGGGAGAACAGTTCGCGCTCCCGGATGCGATCGAGCGCCTGCGCGCCCTGCGCCGGATCCCCCCCTCGGGCGGCCTCGTGGGGCTCAGCGCCGCCGACCCGCTCAACCTGTCCGGCATCCTGATTCCGGGCCCGCGGGTGTCGCCGATCGCCCCGAGCCGGATCCTGCTGCGGGACGGCCTGTCGATCGCCGTCCGTGAGGCGGGCGAGGTCCGCCTGCTCGTCGATCTCGAGCCGGCGGATGCGTGGCGCGCCCGCAACGCGCTGCTCGCGAGCGGCACCACCACCCCGCTTCGTGCCCACCTGGGGCACACGGCTTAGACTAGAATGCCGGCAGCCCCGGCGCAGGTGAGCGCGGAGCCTGGCCATGAATTCCACGGGATTCCTGCGGGAGCTCGAAGAGCTGAAGGACGGACGCCTGCGCGACCTCGTCGCCGGCGGGGCCGCCCCCGCCCCTGACCCGGCGGGCGGCGGCCAGGTCAGGCTCCTGCAAATCGCCCTGGCCAACGAGATCGGCGCCAGCGAGATGGCCGCGGCCTGGATGCCCACGACACCCGAGATCGACATCAAGATCGCGCTGGCACGCCAGACCGGAGACGAAGCGCGCCACTTCCAGCTGGTCGCGGACCGCCTGGAGGCCCTCGGATTCGACCCGGCCGGTTTCAGGCCCCCGGCTTCGAACCCTCTGTTCGACTACCTGCGGGGGCTGCCGGGTTCGGTCGAGCGGGTGGCGGCCGGCCTGTTCACGCTCGAATCGATCGCCTACGGTGTCAACGAGAGTTTCATGCTCCTGTGCGGGGAGCGCGGCGACCTGGAGACGCTGCGCCTTTACCGGGAGTTCATCCAGCCGGACGAGCGCGCCCACCAGCGGCTGGGCGCCCATCTCCTGGAGACGCACGCCAGGACTCCGGATCTCCAGGCGCGGGCCCGCGCCGCTGTCCTCAAGACGATCGAGATCGCGGCGGCGCTGCGGGCCGGCGCGGCGGCGCGCCTCGGCACGGCGTGCTTCCCCGGCTGCTGAGGAGAGCGTGGGCCCGGGGGACGTGAGGCGATGAACTGGCTCTTCAAGGAGGAACCGTCGCACTACAGCTTCGACGCGCTCTCCAGGGACGGGCGGGCGCGCTGGTCCGGGGTGAAAAACCCGCTGGCGCAGAAACACCTGCGGGCGGTGCGCGCGGGAGACCGCATACTTTACTACCACACCGGCGGAGAGAAGGCGGTGGTGGGCATCGCGCGGGCGGTGTGCGACGCCTGCGACGACCCCGGCGATCGATCCGGGAGGCGCGCGGTGGTGGACATCGCGCCGGTCGGCAGGCTCCGCCGGCCGGTGCCGCTCGCCGGGATCAAGGCGCTGAAGATGTTCGCGGCCTCGCCGCTGGTGCGCATTCCAAGACTCTCGGTCATGCCGTTGAGCGACCGGGAATGCGAAGCCATCCTGCGGCTGTCCGAAAAGAGCGGATAGGACGCGGGCCGCACGGCGCCGGGGGGGCAGCATGGATCGCGCGCGTTTCGAGGAGCTGGTCTCCGCGGCGCTGGAAGGGCTGCCGGAGGACTTCAGGGAGAAGATGAACAACGTGGCGATCGTGGTCGAGGACCTGCCGTCTCCGCACGAGGCGCGCCGGTTCGGCCGCGGGGGCAGGACCCTCCTCGGGCTGTACCAGGGGCAGCCTTTGACCGCGAGAGATTCCCGCTACGGCATGTCCTTTCCGGACAAAATCACCATCTTTCAGCTCAACGTCGAGTCGATCTGCAGCAACGACGCGGAGGTCCGGGAGGAGGTCCGCAGGACGGTGCTGCACGAGATCGCCCACCATTTCGGCATCGATGATTCCCGCCTGCATGAGCTCGGATACTGACCCGCGCCGGTTCCCGGCTGCCGCCCTGGCGCTGGTGGCGGCGTCCGTCGCCGCCGGCCCGGCCGTGCTCGCGACCGCCGCCCCGATTGCGGCTGCGGCCACCGCCCCCGCCAGACACCCGGGCGCGCCGCCCGTGGGCCTGGCCACCCCCGCCCAGTTGCGCTCCGCCCTGGAGAAGGCCGGGAAGATGCTGGGGAAGGCGGAAGACGCCCTGCGCGGCAACGACGCGGGGAAGGTGAGCCTCTTCCTGTCGCGATCCGACGAGTACCTGGAAGAGTTCCACGCGGCGAGCGGTCTGCAGAGGCTGGTCCAGGCGCTAAAGGAGGCGCGCGCCGCGGCGGGCGGCGCCGGCACGACGGCGGCGGGCGGGTCCGATGCCGCCGGGGCGGCGGGAACCGGGGCGGCGGAAACCGGCGCGAGCGCGGCGGACGGAACCGATCTGGCCGAGGCGGCGGCCGCCGTCCGCCGGGCCCGCGACCTGATGACGCCGGTGGCGGAGTACACGGTCCTCCGGCAGGGGGCGGAGGCCGGTCATGCGGCGCTGCGGGCCGCCGGGGCCCGGGATCGTGCCGGGTTCCTGGCGGCGCTGGACCGTCTGGAGGCCGCCACGCTGGCACCCGTCCTGCTCGCCCGCCTGCGGGAGGCGCGCGACGGCATCAGCCGCGGCCGGCTGGCCATGGTGCGGCGCGACATGCAGGAGGGACGCGCCCAGGTCGCCGCCGCCCGCCGGGCCTGCGACGGGCTCGAATACGCGGGCGCACTGAGCCGCGCCTCGTTCGCCCTCTCGGTCGGGTCCGAGCTCCTGGCGAGCGACTCGGTCATCGCCGCCCGCCACCAGATCCAGAAGGCCCTCCGAGACCTCAGGCGCGCCGCCGCGGCCGCTCCCGGCGGGCAGCAGGAGGCCCTCGAACAGGCGCGCGCGGAAGCCGCCGAAGTCTGGAAGCGCTCCGGCAAGTCGAACTCCGCGGAAGCCGGGAGGCTGGCCGACATCGCCCGGAGGGTCGAAACGGTCCGCCTGCAGCAGCGCTGAGGCCCAGAGCGGCGCCGGGGCGGAGCGCACGCGTGCCCTTCCGGGACTTGGCCGGACGTGCGGGGGTGTGTGAGAATAGGCGCTCGTCATGGCCGCCGCATCGTGTGTGTCCCCTGCCCGCCGGCGCCCCCCGAGGGCGGCCCTCCGTTCCCTCCCGCCCGCTCTCGTCCCGGCCCTGGCGCTCGTGGCCTGCCTGCCGGCCGCGTGGGCGGCGCAGGCCCCGCAGCCTGCCCAGGCTGCGCCGGCGCCCGCCGCTCCGAAACGCAACATCGGCGGGCCGGGCGACTACGCGATCCGGGAAAAGCTCATCCAGCTGTTCTCCCGCGATGCCGAGCTGGGCAAGGAGACCTTCGCCATCGTCATGGTGAACGGCGGCGCCGTGTTTTCCGGGGAGATCAAGAGCTGCGCCGCGCGCAAGCGGGCGCTGACGATCGCGGCGACGACGCGCGGCGTGATCAATGTCACCGACGAGATGACGGTGCGGCGCGCCGACGTGCCGGACTCCGAGCTGGCCAGGGCGGTGACCAGGTTGATCGGAGACGCCTCCGAGGGTTTGGGGCTCAAGGACCTCAAGGTGCGGGTCGAGGACGGCGTCCTGATCCTCGGAGGGACGGTCCAGGACTTCGCGGCGCGCGGGCGCGCCGAGGACCTGGCCGGCACGGTCATGGGGATCACGCGCATCTCCAACCACCTTCTGCCCGCCGGCGCCCCGGCGGGGGCGGACGACGCCTCCCTGCTCAAGGCGGTT
>JACOUZ010000246.1 GCA_016177515.1 Acidobacteriota bacterium | reverse complement strand
GAGTTGGAAGCCGACTCGCTCGTCGAGTACCCCGTGTCCAGGGTGAAGGTGATGTACGCGTCCGCGACGGCGTTCGCCACCCGGGCGGCCAGATCCGCGGAGGGTGAGTCGAAGCTGACGGAGACCAGCCGGCTGTATCGGATCGGCGTGACCGAGAGGCTCCCCAGGAACAGGTCGACGACCCAGGCGTCGCCTTCCGGCACACCCCCCGCCCGGGTGTCCTTCGAGGGCCCGGCCGCGGCCTCACCGACGAACTGCGGCGTGTGGGCGAGATCGAGGGCCTCGATGACCCGGCGTGCGATGTTGCGGCTCTGGATGATCTGGTACTGCGTCTGGTAGAAGTCGTAGCCGGGCGCATTCACGGCCGAGGCGACGTCCTGGAAGGGCAGGAACTTCGGCGTGCTTTGCTCGATCTGCAGCTGCGCGGTGGCGCGGTACACGGGGCGCTGCATGAACGCGGCTATCGTGGCGCAGGTCGCGATGACCACGGTCGTCAGGTAGACGACCCAGCGCCGGCCGACGATGACATTCCAGTAATCGAGAAGGTGGGCTTCCCGCCCGGAGGCGCTGTTTCCGTCTTGCTCCACGCCGACTCCTGCTAGAACAGGGCCTCTGGGACCACGACGACGTCACCGTCCCTGAGGACGATGTCGTCCTGCTTTCCGCGCCGGATTTTCTTGGTGTCGACGACCAGGGTCTCGCGGGAGCCGTCGTCCGCCTTGCGAAGCACCCGCACCTGCTTGGCATTCGCAGCGTCGGTTGTGCCGCCGGAACGAATGAGCGCCTGCAGAAGAGTGATGGGCCGGCTCGCCCTCGTCTCGATCTGGCCGGGGCTCTTCACCGCTCCGTCCACGTAAATGTAAATCGACTCGTCCGCCAGGACGTTGATGATGTCGCCCGGGCGGAGCGGGATGTTCGCTGCGGGATCCGCCTCGACGACCAGCTTCGCGAGATCGACCCGGAGACGCTCGCCTCCGGAGGTGCCGCTGTTCCGGATCACCAGCAGGTCCGCCCCGGCCTCACGCGTCAGGCCGCCCGCCTCCGAGATCATCTGCAGGAGTGATCGCTCGGCCAGAAGCGGGTAGGCGCCCGGCCTCACCACGGCGCCGATCACCGAGACCTTCCTGCTCTCGTGCTCTTTCACGAGGACGCTGACGTGCGGATCCTTGACGTAGCGATCGGCCAGCACGCTCTTGAGGGTCGCCTCGGCGTCGGCCTCGGTCATCCCGGCGACGGCCAGGGACCCGATGAGAGGCAGGCTGATCGTTCCGTCCGCATTGACCCGCACGCTGCTCTGCAGCTCGGGCAGCTCGAAGACCCTCACTTCAAGGAGATCCGCGGCGCCGATCAGGTCGCGGCCGCGCCCGGCGTCCGGAACGCCGGCCTGGACCCGTGCGGGCTCCAGGGCCGCCGGCGGCGCGGCCTCCGGCATCGGCGTGTCCGGCGCCGTGGAAGGGGAAGGAACCGCCAGTCCCGGGACCTGGCAGATCGCAGCCACGACCAGGCCCCGTGTCCACTGGCCAACGCGCGCGCTCCCGGCGTGATTTCGCATCCTCGCTCCCATCAGTAGTTGTATTCGACGAAGGTCGAGAGCACGTGCCGCCGCGCTTCCTCGAGCCCGAACGTCGAAGCGCGGTTCCATTGCTCCAGCCGCAGACCGACGCGCGTCCCCGGCTGGACGCGAAAAAGACCCGCCAGCGCGTTGAGGGTGATCCGATCGCTGCGCTGGGCGGTCCCGGAGCCCGAGGGGAGAGCCATGGGCTTCGGGTAGTCGACCCTGTCCTGCCCGTGCTCCAGCTCGACGCCCCAGCGATCCGAGAGAGCGTGGGCGTAACTCGCCCTCCAACCCTCGGTGGTGAAGTACAGGTTGTCGCTTTGCACTGAAAAGACGACGTTCCGTCCATACCGGAGGCGCGCGTGGCCGCGGCCGGAGATGTGGCACCCCAGGGCGGCATCTCCGACGGGGCCGCTGAAGCCGTCGTCCGGCCGCTCCTCCGGCTCGAGGCGGAGGCGGCCCAGCCGCAAGCTGCCCGTCAGGAAAGCGGACGGAGAAAAACTCATCGTGAAATAGGTCCTGCGGCTGCGCGCGTCACTCTGACTCCGTGGGTCCTCGAACTCCGCGCGGCCGTCGGAGACCTCGATTCCGACGCTCGTTTTCCTCAGGGCGCGGTAGGTCACGAAGGCGGACGCTTCCGACTCGACGCGCTCCAGAACGCGGAGCGTCTCGACCTGCGCCTGCCGATCGGTCCCGCCCGCCACCTCCTCGGCGTTGGCGGCCGAGCCGAAACCGAAGTCCTGCCGGCCCACCTGCACCCCTGCGGCGAGGCGGCTCCCGAATCGACCCTTGACCCCCACCGCCTGCCCGACCACGGAATGCCTGACGCGGAAGTCAACCTCGGCGTTGAGACGCTCGCGCGAGCTTTCGTACCGGCCATCGGCGTAAAGCAGGAAACGATCCAGGAAGAGATCCAGCTTGGCGCGCAGGGCATTGTTGAAATGATTGAGTTCAGAATCGTTCGCGAAATAGACGTAATCCAGATCGTCCGCGACCAGAACCGCTGCCCGCCTGCCGGCCAGAAGCACCGCCTTCAGGCCGGGGCCGAGCGTCGCCGTGAAGGCTCCCTCGCGCCCTTCGTTGACCAGGAAGACGTTGTCGTCGTAGCCGGCCTGCCTGATCCGGAAGTGGGGCTGGACGTGGAAGGGCCCCAGGCGCCGCGACCGCTCCAGCTTCAAATCCGGATCGAGATCGGCCGCCCCGCCGGCGAACAGGGGCAGAAGCCCGGCTGCGGGGGCGACCAGCCAGATCACGAGCGCAGCCATGGCCCTTCGCATTACGCGCAACACCGGTGAGGCCTCCGGGCTTCGGGAGTGCTGCGTCAGGGTGCGCTTGGGCTCCCGCGGTCCTTGTGGCCGGTGTTATTGACGATGATCGCGACCGCCCCCGCGCCCAGCACCGAAAGCAGGACGATTCCCCCGGGCGTTCTCCAGAACACTCCCGCCGGGACGTCCGCCTCGCCGACGAGCGTCGCGCTTCCCTTTGGCGCCGGCTTCTTCGCAATCACCCGGCCGGCCGGCTTCTCGGGCTGCACGGAATAGGAACGCGACGCGCTCTCATTCGGGCCGAGATCCACGAGGCGGTCGGCGACAAAGAGGTTGCCCCCAACCTCGATGACCACGTCGTAGGTCCCCGCGGGAACACCGTCGATGAGGTAGTCGCCGTTGTCCATGGTGACTTCGCTCTCGTACTGCTTGCCGGTCCGGACGTCGATCGCAGTCACCTTGGCGCCGGCCAGCGCAGTCCGCTCGTCGGCCTGGTACAGGTTGCCGCGGATCGAGCCATGTCCCATCTCCGGGGAGGGGGACTGCGCGGAGCCAGGGACCGCAAACCCCGGACCAACCCCAAGGAAAACGGTCACGAGGACAGCCGTGACCCGGCGCACCGTTTCGAGGGGGCGAGTCGGCATTTCTCCCTCCCATCCTGGAAGCCTTGCCTGGTCTACGGGAACCCGATCCAGCGATTGCGTTGTTGAGCTGCCACGACATAGATCGCCCCTACATATAGGGGCCGGCCGAATATTAGTCAATAGGGTAGAAAACCCCGTCTGACCTGGGGTCTTCGCCCTAACCCTCGCGAGGCTTTGGAGGACCGTGGTTTCCGGGGATCGACGCGGCGAAAGGCCGGCTCAGGCTTTCATCAGAGCGCCGACCAGGAGGAGGGCCCAGACGGACCGGCAGACGTCGAGGTCGGAGAGCTTCGAGGCCTCGCACATCTCTTCGAGCGAGGTCGGGGCGTCGCACTGTCTGATGAGGTCCCTTTCCCCGGGGGTCAGCGGGAGATCCTTGACGATCTCCGGCATCTCGCGGGTGGTGCGGTATTCGGCGTTCAGGCCGCCGACTTCCTCGTACACGCGGGCCCAGGAGCCGATCCGTCTGACGCCTTCGATCACCATCGCATCGCCCGTAAGGCCGATGGTGATGTTCTCCGAGGCCGGCGGCCTTTCGTCGAACGAGTAACGTCCGCGGGTCCATTGGAAGGTCGAGTAGACGATCTCGCACACCTGCATGCGCACGTACTTCTCGACCTGCTCCGGAGTCAGCATCTTGTAGCGGATCAGGACCTCGCCCAGGCGGTCATTGGTCGCCACCATGACCTCGAGCGACTTCATCAGGTCCTTCAACCCGATGATGCCGGCCGACAGCAGGTATTGGTTCAGGCGGTCGTCGCGCTGGTTGGAGGAGGCGAACAGGACCAGGCCCCTCTTGACCTGGACCGACTTCCGGATGTCGCCGTCGGTCACCGTGAGCAGGCCGGTGACGCCGGTCGCCGACAGTTCGTGAAACAGTTTGGGGATGGTGGTCGAGCGGATTTCGTCTTCGCGCGAGACGCGCGGCGACGGGGCGGAGGCCGCCCCGGTGGACCGTGATGCGTGCGCCGACCCTCTCATGATGCCGGAATGTAATGCCCGGTCCGGCCGGTGTCAAATGGCGGCACCAAGCCGCCCTCCGGACCGCCAGGGGCCGCGGCGGCGCGGTTCATTCGATCGCCTTGAGCATCCGGGAGGCCGCCGAGGCGGCGGAGGGGCCGTCCCCGCTGTCGAGGGTGCTGCCGGCTTGCGCCTGCGCCTGCTCGAAAGCGCTCCGCGCCGCGGCGGGATTTCCCCGGCGCAGGGCGCACAATCCGCGGTAATAGAGGACGGTCCCCTGCGACACACCGGTGACGGCCGGCAGGCCGGCCCGGGCGAACCCCTCGGATTCCGCCTTGTCGTAGGCCCGGAAGTGCATGAAGGCGATCCCCAGGTTGAGGAGGGCGGCACCGCGCTCGCCGTCGTCCGCGGCGGCGCGCGCACGCAGGCGGAACTCGGCCAGGGAGCGGTTGTACAGCAAGGAGGGGTCGCCCAGCGGGATGACCACCGGTCCCTCGTCCGGGGCGAGGCGCACGGTGCGCGGGCCCGCGGCGTCCTCCACCGCCAGGACCAGGGTCGGCTTCAGCCCTCCCGGGCGCGCCATCTCGGCGGCAATCGCCTGGTTGACCTCGCGCACGCCGGGGGTCTTGCGGTTGCCCACGGCCCTGATCCGATCCCCCGCGCGCAGCCCCGCCTTGGCGGCCGGGCCGCCCGGCAGGACGCGCACGACCAGCGGGCCGTCGGGATCGGCCTGCCCGTCGAGCACGGTGTCCACGAGCCCCATCCCCCACCAGGGGCCGTTGCCGGCCGGGGCGCTGTCGAGCCGCCTCACGAATGCGCGCGCGCCCTCGGGCTGATCCGTGCGCAGCCCGGCGACGTCCGGCGCGCCGTGCAGGACGGAGTAGAGCGCCAGGGTCCAGGTCTTGTCGGGGTCGCCGTTCAGGGTCAGGCCGGCGAGCACCAGGTCGGCCCTGGCGCCGGCGGCTGCCTCGTCCAGAAGGGCCGGCGGGAGAAGGGTGCCGGCGCGCACTTCATCCGGCTCGGTGATCATCCACTTGATGACCGAGTCGCGCAGCGCCTGCAGGACCTCGGGCGCGCGCATCACGTTGAGGGTCTTGAGCCCCTTCGCGAGCTCGTCCAGAAGCGGCCTGTCCTCGTCGCTCCAGACGGCGCGGCCCCATTCGTCCAGGCGGAAGGTGCCGACGTAGGCGAGTGTCGGGCGCAGCTTGACGGCGAGCGTGTTGACCTCCCCCGCGGCCAGGCGGATGCGCTCCGACCAGGAGCCGATGTCCGGCTTGATCACCAGAAGGTCGCGCTCGCCGCCGCACTGGCCGGGCAGCGTGAGGGGGGTGGCCCCCATCTTCTCCCCGTCCACGAACACGTCGGCGCCCGAGGGCGTGGAAGTGAGGCGCAGCTCGCTTCGGGCGTCCTGCAGGACGACCGGCGTGAACTTCAAGGGCGCGTTCTGCTCGATGTCGAGCGCCACCTTGACGGTGAGGGCACGGGACTGATAGCAGTTCTTCTCGAAGGTCACCTTGTGGTCGCCCGCGGCCACCATCGGGATGAGCAGCGGGGCCGAGGCGTTCTTCGGGTCGAAGCCGCCCTGCTGCGCCAGAGCCTCGGTCTCGGGCGTCGGCGGGCCCGCGGACAGGACGGCGGGCGCGCCGTCCATCGACACGGCCACGCCCGCCGGCACGGTGACGAACTGGAGCGTGCGCCGGTTGGGACGCAGGCGGATGGCCTTGCGGGTCTCGACGCCGGCGACGACGGCGATCGTCTCCTCGAACGGGTCGAAGCCGTCGGCGTCGGCGCGCAGCACGTGGTGGCCCGACAGGACCGCGATCCGGCCGCCTTCATGCGGCTCGACCGGATCGCCGTCGACCAGGAGCCGCGCCTTCGGCGGATCGAGCCGCACGGCGAGGATGCCGGCGATCTGCGCGCGCACGCGGTCGAACAGATCGACCACCTTCGGCGACAGCGTCTGGCGGTCGATGGCGTAGTCCGGGTTCAGCCGCACCAGCGACCCGAAGTCCGCCTCCGCCCCCTTGAGGTTTCCCAGGTTGAACCGGGCGCGCGCGCGCATGTCGTAGGCGGCGCTCAGGAGGTTCATCTCCTCCAGGCTCAGGTCGGAGGCCTTCGCGGCCCCGCGCGGCTCGATGATCGCCGAAAGCTCGCGGCCGGCCGCGGCGAACTCGAGGTTTTCGATCCTCTCGCGCGCGCGGTTGAAGGCGGCGCGCATCGCCTTCAGGGAGGCGGTGAGGTCTTCCTCTTCCTGCGCGAGGATCGGCCGTCCCGTCCAGGCGGCGAAAGGCGGGACCAGAAGAGCCAGGCCGAGCGCCAGGGCGAGCCGGGGGAGGCCCGGGCCGGGTCCGCGCAAGGGGGCGCGCCTCACCGGAACCTCAGGATGGTGGCGCCCTTGCGGCCGGAGATGTAGACGCGGCCGATGGCGTCCACGGCCACCGCGGACGGCTCGCCGAGCCGCGCGGCGGCGCCCTTCGGAGGACGGATGACGGCGAGGCGCTCGCCGGCCGGAGAGGCCACGTACACCCAGCCGGACCGCCCGTCCAGGATGAACAGGTCGCCCAGGCCGTCTGCGGCAAGGGCGATCGGCTCCGCCAGCCCCAGCCCGCCGAGGTTGATCTTGCGGCTCGCCTTCCCCTGGTTCAGCTCGACGGCGAATTTGGTGCGCCCCTCGAGGACGTACAGGCCGCCGCTCTCGCTCCTGGCGAGGTCGACGAACCGGCCGTCCTTCACGTCGGGGCGCAGCGTGCCGACCAGGCGGCGGGAGCGATCGAAGATCAGGAGGGCGTTCTCCCGCGTGTCGAGCAGGTAGACGCGTCCGGAAGCGTCGGCCTCCACCGGCCCGAACTCGCGGGGCGGCCGCCCGTCCGGGCCCTTCAGATCCGCTCCCGCCCAGTTCCTGGCGTTCAGCGCGATCCGGTCCGCGCCGGAGATGTAGACCGCCAGCCCCTCCCCCACTCCTACGTGTCCCGGGACGGGGTGGGCGATGCGCTCGACGACGCGCCCTTTGGCGTCGAGCCGGAAGACGCCGGGCGATCTGGGAGAGGCGACGACCGCCAGCCCCTGGGCGTCGATGGCGATGTCCGAGGCGCCCCGGAAGGCCTCGGCGGTCCGGGCGGCCGCTCCGCGGGCCGGCGGCGGCGCCCCGTAGGCATCGTCCAGCCTGTAGAGATCCGGCTCGGGCGGCGCCGCCCCCTGCCCCGGCGAGATGCGCTGGGCCTTCGCGGCGGCGGGGGTTTTCCAGGCCGCCGGAGCGCGCAGGAATGCCGGCTGCAGTCGGAGCCGGTGCAAAAGCGTGATGCGCTCGAGGGCGCGCGGCGCGAAGCGCGAGTCGGGATAGCGCGTGCGGACGCGCTCGAGGGCGAGCGCCGCCTCGGCGGGGTCGTCCAGGAGGGAAAGCGCCAGGCCCAGACGGTAGAGCGCCTCCGGCGCCAGCGGGCTCGCCGGGTTCTCGTCCATCAGGCGCGCAAAGAAATCGGCGGCCAAAGCCGGGCGCGCCCGCAGCGACTCGCACATGCCCGACCCGAAGTAGGCGTCGTCCGCGGCGTCGCTGTCGGGATACACCTGCGCCGCGGAGGCGAACCGGGCGCACGCCTCGTCGAGATCGCCTTTCGGGTTGGCCGGCTCGAGGGAGAGGTAGCCGAGCTTGATCAGGGCGCGCGGCGCTTCGCGGGACGAGCGGTACTTCTGCGACAGCGCGGCCAGGAAAACGCCCGCGTCCTTGATCGCCTGAGACGGCGCCGATCCGATCTGGGCCCAGCCGTTCGCGGGGTAGATCAGGTCGGCCACCTTGAGAAGGGACTGCGGCGCGTAGGGGCTGTCGGGGAAGTCCTCGAAGACCTTCTTCAGGATCTGGATCGACTCGTCGCGCCGGCCCTGCCTGAGGGCGTCGATCCCCCTGGCGAACGTGCGCGCATCGAGCGGACGATCGTCTTCCGGCGCCGCGGGCGCGGCCTGGGCCGCAGCCGTGGCCGGGGCCGCGGTCGGGGCCTGGGACGCGGCCGGAACCAACGTCGCGGCCAGGACGAACAGGAAGAGCCCGGTTGCCGCCCGGGAGAGGGGCTCGAGTCTCAAAACTTCACCGTCACGAGAGAATTCTTCCCGGCCGACACCGCGACGGCGACCTCCTGCTCCGCACCGTTCGGCACGAAGACCACCTTGACCCGGTGCCCTCCGGAAGCGACCGGCAGGTCGAGGACCGGCGTGACGTCGACGTAAACCCCGTTGACGAACACCTTGCAGTTGCTGGGCTGCGCCTGCACCGTCAGGCTGCCGAGGCCCGGAAAGGTGACGACCGGCGTCGCCAACCTGCCGCCTTCGACGGTCACCCGGGCGGTCTCCCTGACGAACAGCTTGTCGTTGCGGAAGGTGAGCGTGTGCTTCCCCTCCTGCAGGCCGAGGGTCTCCCCCGCCCTGCCGAGGCGCTTCTCGCCGGCGTAGATCTCCACGTCGTACTCCGGGGACTTCCTGATCAGGATGGTCCCGGCCGGCACCGGGTCGAGCTTCACCCTCTTGAGCGCCTGGACCATGGCCTCGAAGTCGTCGTCGGCGTCGTACGAGGCGCTCCAGGGCCGGTAGCCGTCGCGCGCCAGGGCGAGGGTGCGCTCCTCGCAGCCGTCGAGCGCGAGGACGGCGGGGGTCATCTTGCCGGTGTCGTGATCGTTGAGCCGGATGCGCGCACCGGGAGGGTCGGAGGCGATCATGACCTCCTCGAGACGCGGCTTCAGCTCGAGCACCAGGTTCCCCTTGAAGGAGGCCAGGTCGGCGGCGGTCATCTCCGCCACAGCCCGCCGGCAGCCGGCCTCGGCCACGATGTTGTGCGGCTTCGGATCGGACAGCGACAGGACCACCCGGGGCTCGGCGAGCGGCGTCGCGTCGAGAGAGATGTCCCCGCCGTGCGGAATGGTCGACACGTCGATCGAAACCACGCCCGGCCCCGCGGAGCCGCCGCCCGCGACCGCCGCCAGCGCCGGGATGCCCGCCTGCAGGCCGTCACCGGCCGCTCCGCTCTCCACTGCTTGCCGTCCGGCCGCCTGCTCCTGGCGGTTCACCAGGCGCGGGAAGAGGACCAGCCCCAGACCGCCGGTGATCACGGCGGCGGCAATTTTCAGGGAATGCCGCGCCCCGAAGCTCCGCTCCGCCCTCGCGGCCCTGTCCTGGGAGCCGGAGGCCGCCTGGGAGCGTCCGGCGTGACGGCCGGCGCGATCACGGCCGGCGCGACTCCCCCTGACGATCGTGCCCTGCTGCGACGCGGGCGCCGCGGCCCTTGCGGGCGGCGTCTGCCGCGCCCCGGCCGGGAACGGGCGCGACAGGGTGTCGGGCGGCAGCATCGAAAACGCCTTCGCCAGGTCGCCCACCAGGTCGCTCCCGGTGGCGTAGCGCATGTCGGGATCCTTGTGGAGCGCTCTTCCCAGGATGGCGTTCACCTCGGGGGGCAGCGCCGGGTTGTGCGCCGCGGGCGGGCGGGGCTCCTCGTAGAGGACGCGGTAGATGATCGTCGAGATCGAGTCACCCTCGAACGGCCGCACCCCGGTCAGAAGCTCGTACAGCACCACGCCAAGGGAGAACAGGTCGCTGCGCCCGTCCAGCTCGCGCCCCTGGATCTGCTCGGGCGACATGTAGCTCGGCGTCCCCAGGAGCACCCCGGCCTGCGTCAGGTTGGCCGAAGGGCTCTTGGCCAGCCCGAAGTCGGTCACTTTCAGGACGCCGCCCTTGAGCACCATCAGGTTGGCCGGCTTGATGTCGCGGTGGATGATGTGATTCTGGTGCGCGTGGTCGAGCGCCACCGCGGCCTGGGCGATCAGGTCCTGCACGCGCTTCAGGGGCAGGAGCGTGCCGGGCCGGGTGTGCTTCTCCAGCGTCTCGCCTTCTATGAACTCCATGGCGATGAACGAAACGCCGTTCTCCTCGCCGACGTCGAAGATCGTGACGATGTTCGGATGCAGGAGCCTGCCGGCCGCCTGCGCCTCGCGCAGGAACCGCTGGCTCGTCTCGCGCGCTTCCTCGGCGGAGGTTCCGGGCGGCAGGACGATCGTCTTGATCGCCACCTTGCGATCGATCTTGGGATCTTCGGCCAGGAAAACCTGGCCCATCGCCCCTTTGCCGATTTCACGGACGATCTCGAAGCGGCCCAGCCTGGTCAGATTCATCGACCGCTCGCCCCGAACGGGGTTCAGAGGACCCGGACGAAGAGGGCCCGCGGTAGGGACCTCTCGTCGTCATAAGTGGCCACGAGAGAGTATTTTAGTGTCGCACCCGGGACCTGTCAAACCCGGCCCGATCCCGGTCCCGTCACGCTATCTGTTTATTTTTCATTGACTTGGACGCTTGCGGTCGGCGCGAGGACGGGCCTCGGCGTAATATTGAGGACACGATTCGAGGGAGGCATCCATGATTCGAAGCAATCGACTGCCGGGCCGCGCGGCGCGGACTGTCCTGGCTCTTCTGGCGATCCAGGGACAGGGGGCGACGGCGGCGACGCTGGATCCGGGGCCCGGCCCCGCCGCCGGTCCCGTGCCCGTCCACATCGCCGGCATCAGTCAGACCGGCCCCGACCAGGTCCTGCTCATCCTGGCGGACGAGAGCGAGCAGAAGGCCGTCCCGATCGCGGTGGGACGGGACCAGGGACTCGCCATCTATCTCGGTAAAACCCGGACGGAGACGGCGCGTCCGATGACGCACGATCTCCTCGCGGCAATCCTCGGGGTGCTCGGCGCCGAGGTCGAGAAGATCACCGTGACCGGGCTGAAGGAGGACGTCTACTTCGCCGAGATCTCCCTGCGGGCGGACGGCAAGGTCCATCCGATCGACGCGCGCCCGTCCGACGCGATCGCTCTGGCCGTGCGTCTGAACGCGCAGATGTTCTCGGCTCCGGCCCTCCTGAAGACCCTCGACGGCTCCGATCCGGGCAGGACGATCCACGCCGAACGGCGCCTGGGCCTCACCGTCCAGGAGCTGGACCGCGACCTGGCGGCGTCCCTCGGCGCCGGGGAGATCCGCGGCGTCCTGGTGGCCAGCGTCGCGAAAGGCGGCCCGGCCGACCGCGCCGGGCTGCGGCGCGGCGACATCCTCCAGGCGCTCGACGGGCACCCGGTCCCCCACCTCGCGGAGTTCCGCGGCACCGTCGCCCGGGAGGTGAAATCGTTCACGATCTGGCGGGAGGGAAACACGCGGACCCTGGCTAGGCCTTGAACAGCGCCGCCGCCTCGTGGGGGAACCGGCGGTCGCGCATGGACCTGATCAGCCGCTCGACGTCGTAGGGGAAGCGGCGGTGCTGCACCTCGACGCTGCCATTGTCCGTGATGACGACGTAACCGGTCCGGGGGTCCTTGTCCTGCGGGTAGCCGACGCTGCCGGCATTGACGAAATGGCGGCCGTCCACGATCCGGTGGTACGGCCGGTGCGTGTGGCCGAAGATCAGGACGTCGGCGTCGGCCGCCTCCCCCATCTCGCGAAAGTAGTCCTGGTCGCGATCCTCCCACATGCACGTGGATGAATCGATCGGATTGGCGTGCACGACCACCGTGCGGCGCCCGCCGGCATCCATGCGCTGCTCGAACGGCAGATCGGCCAGGAGGGCGCGCGTCAGGCGATCGGTGCGCGCCAGCGTCCACTCGTAGGCCAGACCCTCCAGCCGGCGGAGGTGCGCGTCGCCGGTGTGGCCGCCGAAGTCCTCCGATCCGGCCGACACGCTCTCGTCCAGATTGCCGCGCACGCCCGGAAGCCGCTCGCTGCGCAGCCATTCGACCGTCTCGTTCGGGAACGGGGCGAACCCGACCAGGTCCCCCGTGTGCACGATCAGGTCATACCCCTCGGCCCGGCACTCCCGCAGGGCGACTTCGAGGGCGGGCAGGTTTCCGTGGATGTCTCCCAGCGCGATGATTTTCATGGTTGCGACTCGCGGACCGCGGACCGGCGCACGCGGGATCGGAACGATAGCAGAAGAGCGCGCCGCCGTTCAACCGAGGCGAGCGCTGCGCCATCCCCAGATTCGAATGGCAGGCCAGATCGGGCTGCCTGGCCCCCCAACGCAACTTCCGGGATCTCTCCGCGCCCTGGTGCGAGAGACTCTTCGCGTCAACGCGACACCGGACGGGGCGCAGCGCGGTGCGGCGATTTCGAGCCGCGCCATGCGCATGAGAGGGCCACCTAGGATCCCGCGGTTGGAGTAGGGACCCGGGTTGCCCCGGGCCCCCTCCTCAGATCCGGACGTGCGGAGCTACCGCATCCGGCTCCCGCCTCGGGTGACGACG
>JACOUZ010000260.1 GCA_016177515.1 Acidobacteriota bacterium | reverse complement strand
GCGGCGACGCTGATCGACGGGGAGCTGGTCTACGATCGCGGCGCGATCCCGACGCCCGCGGGCCTGCCCTCCCCGCCCCCGCCGCCGCAGGGACCGTCGGCCCCGGCCCCCGCCGACCTGGTTCCCGCGGCCGACCCGGTGAACGAGACCGGTCTGTACGCCTTCACCGGGGCGCGCCTTTATACCCTGGCCGGGCCGCCGGTCGACCACGGCACAATCATCGTCGAGAACGGCGTCATCAGGGAGGTGGGCGCGGGGCTCAAGCCGCCGGCCCGGGCGACGATCGTCGACGCGCGGGGACTCCAGATTTTCCCCGGCTTCGTCGAGCCCCACACCAGCCTCGGGCTGTCCGAGATCGAGCTCGTCCCGGTGATGCGCGACGAGGACGAGGCCACCGACCCGGTCCTGCCGCAGCTGCGCGTCATGGACGCCTACTACACCGAAAGCGATCTGATCCCGGTCGCCCGCCTGCACGGCCTGACGGCCGCGTTCTCCGCCCCCGGCGAAGGAGATGTCTTCGCGGGCGCCGGGGCGATCGTCCACCTCGACGGATCCTCGCCCGACCAGGTCCTGGTGCGCGACGGGGCGGCCCTCGTGGTGAACCTCGGCGAGCCCCCGAAGGCGCGCTTCGGCGCGCGCCACCAGAGCCCCGCCACGCGCATGGGGACGGCGGCCGTCGTGCGCGAGGCGTTCACGAAGGCCAGGGACTACCGGGCGAAGTGGACGGATTACGAGACGAAGAAGAAGGAGCACGAGGTCAAGAGTGACGCCGCGGGCAAGGAGAGCGTCCCGCCTTCGCCTCCCGAGCGCGACCTCAAGCTGGAGGCGCTCCTGCCGGCCCTCTCGGGAAAGATGCCGGTCCTGGCGCGGGCGCATCGCGTGGACGACATTCTCACCGCCGTCCGCCTGGCGGAGGAGTTCCAGCTGCGGCTCGTCATCAACCACGGCACCGAGGCGTACAAGGTCGCCGGCCTTCTGGCGGCCCGGAATATTCCGGTGGTCGTCGGACCGATCACGGTGCAGCCGGAGCGCATCGAGACGCTCGGGGCGACCTACGACAATGCCGCCCGCCTGGCGCGCGCCGGCGTCAAGATCGCCATCCAGAGCGGCGAGACGCTCAACGCCCGCATGCTGCCGTACGAGGCCGCCCTGGCCGTCGCCTACGGCCTCCCCTGGGAGCAGGCGATCCGCGCCCTCACCGTGCATCCCGCCGAGATATTCGGCGTCGCGGATCGGGTCGGGAGTCTCAAGCCGGGCCTCGACGCCGACCTGATCGCGACCGACGGCGATCCGCTGCAGCCGCTGACGCGCCTGCGCCACCTGATGATCAAGGGGCGCCCGGTGCCTTTGACCAGCCGCCAGACCGCTCTGTACGAGAAATGGCGCTGACCCGGGATCCCGTCTGCGGCATGGAGGTCGATCCCGCCGGTGGCGGGCCCAGGCTCGAGCACCACGGCCACACCTACAACTTCTGCTGCGACGGCTGCATGAATCTTTTCAAGGCTGAGCCCGCGAAGTTCCTCGTCGCCCCTGCGCAGAGCGGCCATGCGGCGCACGCAGCTCACGCGCCGTATTCCCCGTCGGGCGCCAAGTACACGTGCCCGATGCACCCGGAGGTCGTCCGTGATCGCCCCGGCTCCTGCCCGATCTGCGGCATGGCCCTGGAGCCGGTCACCCCCTCTCTGCAGGAGGAGGACAGCGCCGAGCTCAGGAACATGACCCGGCGCTTCTGGATCGGCGTCGTCCTGGCCGCCCCCCTCCTCTTCGTCGCCATGTCCGGGATGGCGCCCGGAGCGACGGCCGATCACGCGGGGACGGCCCGGCTTCCCTGGCTTCAGCTGGTGCTTGCGACTCCGGTGGTGGCCTGGTGCGGCTGGCCGTTCTTCGCGCGCGGCTGGGCGTCGATCGTCAACCGCCGCCTGAACATGTTCAGCCTGATCGCCCTTGGCACCGGGGTGTCCTATCTCTACAGTGTCGTGGCCACCCTCTTTCCGGGCCTGTTCCCCGCCTCGCTGCGCGCCCACGGCGGGCAGGTCGAAGTCTATTTCGAGACAGCCGCCGTGATCATCGTTCTGGTGCTTCTCGGCCAGGTCCTCGAGCTGCGCGCGCGCAGCCGGACCGGTGGAGCCATCCGGGCGCTCCTGCAGCTGCAGCCGCGCGCCGCCCGCCGCCTGCGGGACGACGGCATCGAGGAGGACGTAGCCCTCGAACAGGTGCTGCCGGGCGACCGGCTGCGGGTCCGGCCCGGCGAGAAGGCGCCCGTGGACGGCGTCGTCCTGGAGGGGCGGAGCACCGTCGACGAGTCGACGATGACCGGCGAGCCGATCCCCTTGAAGAAGGGGCCGGGCGATCGACTGATCGGGGGCACGGTCAACGGGACCGGGAGCCTTCTGATGCGCGCCGAGCGCGTCGGCGCCGACACGCTCCTGGCCCAGATCGTCCGGATGGTGAGCGAGGCGCAGCGCAGCCGCGCCCCGATCCAGGGGCTGGCGGACGTCGTGTCGTCATGGTTCGTGCCGGCCGTCATGGCCGTCGCCGTCTTTGCCTTCCTCGCCTGGCTTCTCGCCGGGCCGGAGCCGCGCCTGGCGCACGCCGTCGTGGCGGCGGTGGCCGTCCTGATCGTCGCCTGCCCCTGCGCCCTGGGGCTTGCAACTCCCATCTCGATCATGGTGGCGACCGGGCGCGGCGCCGCGGCGGGGGTCCTGATCCGCAACGCCTCCGCCCTCGAGAGCCTGGAGAGGGCGGACACGCTGGTGGTCGACAAGACCGGCACGCTCACCGAGGGGCGGCCGCGGCTCGCGACCATCGTGGCCGCGGCGGGATTCTCCGAGGGGGAGGTGCTGCGCCTCGCGGCCGCGCTCGAAACCGGCAGCGAGCACCCCCTGGCGGCGGCGATCGTCTCGGGCGCCCGCGAACGGGGGATCCAGCCGGCCGCCGCTTCCGGCTTCGAATCAGAGACCGGGGCCGGCGTCACCGGGACGGTCGGCGGCCGGCGCGTGGCCCTCGGCAACCTGCCCATGATGGAGCGGGCCCGGTCCGCCGCCGCGGCATCCGGGCCGGCGCCGGCCGCAGACCCTGCGGCGGACGCCCTGATCCGCCGCGCCGACGGTCTGCGCCGGGAGGGGCAGACGGTCATGTTCCTCGCTCTGGACGGCAGCCTGCGCGGCCTCCTGGGCGTCTCCGACCCGATCAAGGCGACCGCGCCGGACGCGATCCGCGACCTGCGCCGGGAGGGCGTGCGGGTCCTGATGGTGACCGGCGACAGCCGCGCGACCGCCGACGCCGTGGCGCGCCGCCTGGGGATCGACGAGGTGCGGGCGGAGGTGCTCCCCGCCCTCAAGGCCGAGGTCGTGCGCGCGCTTCAGGAGGAGGGCCGCGTCGTGGCGATGGCCGGAGACGGCGTCAACGACGCTCCGGCGCTTGCCCGCGCCGACGTCGGCATCGCCATGGGGACCGGGACCGACGTGGCGATGGAGAGCGCCGCGATCACGCTCGTGCGGGGGGACCTGCGCGGCATCGTCCGGGCCCGGCGCCTCAGCCGCGCGACCATGCGCAACATCCGCCAGAATCTGTTCTTCGCCTTCATCTACAACATCCTCGGGGTGCCCGTCGCCGCCGGCGTGCTCTACCCCGCCTTCGGCCTGCTCCTGAGCCCGATGATCGCCGGCGCCGCCATGAGCTTCAGCTCGGTCACCGTCATCACCAACGCCCTGCGACTCCGCCGGGCGGGCCTGTAGTAGAATTTTTGTCCCCTGCCAGGGACCGGAACAGACAAGGAGGCTCCATGCCGGGTCGTCGCGTTCTTCCTGCCGCCGTGTTCGCAGCCACCGTCCTCGTCGCCGTCGCGGTCATGGCCCTGGCCGTGCCCAGGGCGTTCGCCCTTGATGAGCTCGCCATCGGGGCCAGGGGTGCCGGCTTCAGCCTGAAAGGCACGGACGGCAAGAGCCACTCTCTCGAGAGCATCGCCGGCGCGAAGGGGACCGCCGTCATCTTCACCTGCAACGAATGCCCGTACTCCAAGGGTTACGAGAATCGCCTGATCGCACTGGCGAAGGACTACCAGGCGAGGGGGGTCGGCTTCGTGGCCATCAACTCGAACGATCCCAGGATCGTGCCAGGTGACGGCTTCGAGTTCATGGTGAAGCGCGCCAGGGAGAAGAACTTCCCCTACCCGTACGTCCTCGACGAGACCCAGGAGATCGCCCGGGCCTACGGCGCCAGCGTCACCCCGCACATCTTCCTTCTCGACGCGCAGGGAAAGCTGGTCTACCGCGGCCGTGTGGACGACTCGCTCGAGGAATCCAAGATCAAATCGCGCGACTTCTCGGCGGCGCTGGACGCGCTCGTCTCCGGCCGTCCGGTCAAGGTCACCG